>CAVCUC010000012.1:0-40928 GCA_963605225.1 bacterium | reverse complement strand
CTTTAGGATCATTCTTTAATGAGCCTTCTCTTACTTTAGTATATTGAATAGGCATGAATTGTGATAATAGATTTAATGGGCAACCATCTTTTAAGTGTTCTAGCATGGTTTGAATAGCTTCTGTAACATCTTTTGTTGCGTAATAGTATCTAGAACGATCAGAGAATGAATATTTACGTTTTAAAGCGATTTCTTCTGGTGTTCCATGATAATGTTTCTTCCAATGAGAATCATTCTTAAGCATTTCAGCATCTAATACATCTCTAAAATGTGATGCTTCAAATCCTTTGACTTTAGCTACTTCATCTTCAATGAAAGATAATGCATATAATGCTTCTCTAGCCGCAAATGTTAAGCCAGGACCTACTTTTAATATTGCTACACCATCTTCAACCATTTCTCTTAATTTAATCTTTGTTTGATAATCTGTAGAATGTCCTTCAAATACTAAATCAGGTACTTCTTTAATGGCTGCAGATAATTCTTTAGCTTTTTCACGGTTATATTCTGTACAACCTGCATCTTTTTCTTCCACACCTGGTTGAACAACAATACCTAGTACTCTCTCCCAAACATCTTCAATGCCTTCTTCTTTGAATTTATCTTTAAATGTTTGCATTGTAGCCATGAAGTCTTCTACTTTAGTAACTTGTACTCCTTCATCTACTACAGCTTGAGAACCACCTGGAATAGGTACTTCTGAACCAACAATATAAATAGGTTCAACCGCATCAGGATTCTCTTTTAATAGCTCTTGATAAGCTTTTTCTGCTACTTTAACAAGATGTACACCCCGTCTAGCAATGATTTCATCAGATAATCTTACATTAGGATCATCGTCATTAACTTTCATGGATGTATCTACATGGATTTTTGTAAATCCAGCACTAACATAATCATGAATTAGTACTTCTGAGTTTTTCATCGCTTCTGCTTCATTTAAACTAGTCCATGTTAATGGTCCTAAGTGGTCTCCACCTAAGAATAACTTTGTCTTATCAAAGCCAATTTCATCCGCAATAGAATGAACAAAGTTTTTAAAATCAACAGGTTTCATACCTGTATAACCACCAAATTGATCACATTGATTTGCTGTAGATTCAATGAGTACACAACTATTATCTTCTTTTCCTTTTTTTAATACTGCTTCAATAACAAAAGGATTTGCTGAACAAGCAGAGTAAATTCCTACTGCTTTACCTGATTTTTGAATATCAACTATTTTTTGTAATGCATTCTTCATTTTCATCACCTCATTCTAATTATAAAAAATCATTTGTAATAGACAAACAAAGTACTAAAATATGCAAATTCATAGATGAAATTGATAAAAATAAATATCATTTTATGCCTATAATTAACTAAGAGAAAAGGAGTCATTTAAAATGATTATTCAAAGTAAACAAGTATGGATTGCTGACCAATTTTATCCAGCACAAATTGAAGTTGAAGATGGCAAAATCAAAGAAGTATATCCTTATGGTACAAAAGAAGTAGATAAAGATTATGGAGAGTTAAGAGTAGTTCCTGGATTTATCGATATTCATTGCCATGGAGCTTATAATTTCGACACAAATGATGCTTATCCTGAAGGATTAAGAAGATGGAGTGAAGGTATTGTTCAAGAAGGTGTTACAGCTTTCTTAGCTACAACTATTACTCAATCTGAAGAAGTATTAACTAATGCGGTTAAAAATGTCGCTGATGTTATGGAAGAAGGATATAAAGGTGCAGAAATTTTAGGTATTCACTTTGAAGGTCCTTACCTAGATATGAAATATAAAGGTGCTCAACCTGAACAATATATTGTTAAACCTAGTGTAGAACAATTCAAGAAATACCAAGAAGCTGCTCGTGGTCACATTAAATACATCACAATGGCTACAGAACAAGATGATGATTTCGCATTAACTAGATATTGTAGTGAACATGGTGTAGTCGTTTCAGTTGGTCACTCTGCCGCAACATATGATGAAGCAGTACAAGCATTCGCTCATGGTGCTAAATCTATGACACATGTATACAATGGTATGAGCCCATTCAATCATCGTGCTAATGGTCTAGTAGGTGCTGCATATCGTATTAGAACAATGTATGGTGAAGTTATCTGTGATGGATATCATTCAACATACGCTGCCTTAAATAACTACTTTATGTCAAAGGGACCTGACTACTCTATTATGATTTCTGATGCCCTAATGGCTAAAGGAATGCCTTCAGGATTTAAATTTGTATTCGGTGGTAACGAAACAGAAATTTATCCAAATGGTACAGCACATGTTTGTGCAACAGGAGGACTTGCTGGTTCTACATTAAATATCAATAATGGTCTAAAGATCTTAGTTGAAAAAGCTTTAGTTCCATTCAATTATGCAATTAATGCATGTACAATTAACCCTGCTAGATGCTTAGGTATTGATGACCGTAAAGGTTCATTAACTGTTGGTAAAGACGCTGATATCGTTGTATTAAATGATGACTACTCAGTTAATCAAACTTATTGCAAAGGTATTGCTCAAATTAAATAACTATCTTAAAAAAAGGAGTTTGCTACAAAGTAGTGAACTCCTTTTAATATAATTTTAGTAATTCATGTATTTCATGTATAGTTTGAACATCATCATGTATTTCATGATTTCGTGATACATATATTGGTAACATTCCTGCATTTCTTGATCCTAAAACATCAATGTTATAGTTATCCCCAATATAAGCACACTCTTCACACTTTAATCCAAGTTGACTAGCAGTATATTCAAAGATGGATTTATCTGGTTTTTTCACACCAAATTCACTAGATACAAGCGAATAATCAATTAAGTCATCGATTTGTATGGTGTTAATTTTTCTTCTTTGTGAACTAGCATTACCATTTGTTAATAAAGCAATCTTGTATTTATTTTTCAAAACACTTAATGTTTCTCTTACATCATCAAATAGAAATGCTACAGTTCCTGATTCTTTAGACCAAGATGCATCTAGTTCTTCTGCTGTAATACAAGTCACATGGTATTTATCTACCCATCTTTTAAATACAACAATTCTTTCTACTGTACCATTCGCATCCCAATTCATGACATCCAGTATCATTTGTTGTATTAATTCTTCATCATCAAATAATACATGAAACTTTCTATCAAGCATCTCTCTAAATGCTCGTTGTCTATCAATCAAAGTATTGTCTAAATCAAATATTAACGCTTTTATCATACTCTTTTTCTAGATACTATAATGGATACATATTTCAAAGCAATAAAGATACAAGCTACAGCTACAGCAATAGAACCAAAGAATACTTCTTTATTTGTGTTTGAAATTACTACAGAAACAATTAGTAATATTGCTAGAGCACTAAATAATGCGATTTTCAAATAGATAATTCCATCTGGTGAACTGTAAGAAGTAGGTTGATGTACTTTACTAGGTTTAAAATTAGAATATCTTGTACAACTTCCTAAAAACTTTCTAAAACGATATTCTAATATAGCAAATACGACTACCATTGCTAGTAGTGATACCCACCAAGAAAAATCAAATAATGCATAACAAAATACACCAACTAATGCTGTATATAAAGGTACATTACTTTGTGTCTTAAATGTTTTTTCTTTAGCTGGAGTAATGACATATCCATTTTTTGTAATAGGATCTAAATATATCTTTTGATTTTTCTTATCTCTATAGATATTCATTCCTTCTAATTCTGTTTGTTTAAAATTCATTTTCATAGTTATATTCCTCACTAATATTATAAATTATGTACAAATAATATCGTGTTACTTATTAAGTATATATTTGTCTTTTTCGTCAAAAAAAGAGACTCATTAGTCTCCAATTTTTTGTAAATCATTATAGCTGATATCTGTTGGTGTCTCACGACCAAATAGCATAGTTAATACACTAGCAATTTGTGTTTGATCGTTCATTGCACTAATTGTTCCTTCCATACCAGTAAATGGACCAGTTAGAATACGAACTGTATCTCCAATTTGGAAATCAACAGAAACTCTCTTATCAGCTTGACCCATACGACGAAGAATTGATTCCATTTCATCACGTGATACAGGGAATGGTTTAGCACCACCACCTGATGAACCAATAAATCCTGTTACTCCTGGTGTATTACGAACAACATACCATGCTTCATCAGTCATGCACATTTCTACAAATACATATCCCGGGAACATGTTATGCATCTTTTCTACTTGTTTACCATTCTTGATTTCAATTTCAGGTTCTTCAGCAACAACAATTCTAAATAGAGAATCTTGAATACCCATGCTTTCAACACGTTTTTCTAGATTTTCTTTCACTCTATTTTCGTGCCCAGCATAAGTGTTAACTACATACCATAGTTTTTCATGTTCGTCATCAATAATTTGTTTATTTTCTGCCATACATTACGCTCCAATTCCTAATGCACGTAAAATTAATGTTACAACAAATTCACATGCTACAAAGAATATTGCAAAGAAAGCTGTGAAAATAACTGTTTCTGCTGTATTAGACCAAATATCTTTTACCTTTGGCCAGCGAACTCTTTTCGCTTCCTTCTTAATACCACTCCAACTAAATGTCTTATCCATATTGATAGACCTCCTACTTTGTCTCTTTATGTAATGTCTTTTGATTACACTTTGGACAATATTTCATTAGTTCTAATCGCTTAGCACTATTTTTTTTGTGACTTGTTGTGTAATTTCTAGATAAACATACACTACAAGCAAGTATTACTTTATCATCTTTTGCCATAACGAAAAGAACTCCTTTTTATGCTTTAATACTTTAACATAATGATGTTCAGTGCGTCAATTAATAAAGCCATTAGAATGCTATTTTTTGCATTAAACAGATATGTCGCATCTTTTAGCAATCAAACATATTACCAATCGCTATTTTTACATCCATACATTTTTTAATATTCTCTATAATCTCTTCTTCCGATTCTTCACAATCATTCTTTATCCAATCATAAATTAATGATTCGATGCCAGATTTGTAGAAATTACATATTTTTCTTTTGTCATTTTCAGAAACTTCCAAATATTTTAGGTATGGCTCCCAAAAATATTTATAGATTAAACGATTGGTTTCTTCGAGAGCAAATAAATAATTTTTCTCATAAATGCATTTCATAAACTCTTTATTTTCTTTAATTTTTTTGAAATATAAAGGCATAAATTCAGTATCAATCATTTGATAATATTCTTTTATCGAATGAGTAATTTGCATTTTTTGATAGTTTTCTTTACATTCTTCTATAAATTTTATGAAAGGTCTATTAATAATTGCGACAACATCATCCATAATTTCATCAACACTAGAATAATGATTATAATAAGTAGTACGTGATATTTTAGCTTTCCTACATATTTCCGAAGCTGTAATTGTATGCCTATTTTCTGCATTTACCATTTCTACATATGTTTTGCATATCAAATCGTTGTACAAATCATATTTTTTCTTCATCCCATTTTTCCTATCTATTCTCCTAATAATTCTATATAAGTCATATAATCCAAATATTCCAAATAAGATGTAGGCTCAAATCCCTCTGGAAATTCATAATGTATTTTTATTAAACTTTCGAATTGAACTTTATCTTGATCAGGAAAATTAATATCTTGTGGTTTCAACATTACTATACCATCATATTTTTCTTCATAACAATGTGAGCCAATCGTCACATACATTACATCAGCCGCATTCATTAGTACTTTTCCTATTATATAATCACCTACAATACATGCATTACCTTCAATATAGAATTTCGTTTCTTCGGCTGTATAAGATTCATCTGGCGGGTAGGACCAACGATGTGTTCCATCTTCATTATAAAATGTGTCCATATCACCACTTGATTCTATTTGAAATGTATCATTCAATTGTTCTTCTGTAGCGACACCTTCTTTTTTTAGCGCACATCCAAAAAGCATCATGCAAGATATAATACAAAGAATAACCTTATTCATATACTATTCCTTCTTTTGCTTTACTTAAATCTATTTTATTATCTGCTATTTCTATCGTATCCTTATCATGCGTGACGATAATTACTGTTTTCCCATTAGCCGCAAAACTCTTTAACAAATTTAATATTATTTCTTTATTTCCAACGTCCAAAGAAGCTGTAGGTTCATCGGCTAGTATTAAATCAGGATCTTTTAAAATAATTTTAGCTATTGCAAGCCGTTGTTGTTCGCCACCTGACAATTCATATACTTTTCTATTTAAATCCATATCAAGTTGTAAACTATTTAGCACTTTCTTAATTTTCTTCTCTTTATGCGGCATCTTCTTTATCTTTTTAACAATCTTTAAATTACTGATGATTGTTTCATTTTCTATTAACCCAAAATCTTGAAAAATAAAACCAATATTATCTCTTAACATCTTTCTTTGTGAAGCTTTATTTTTCACTTGTTTCCCATCGTAAAAAATCTTCCCTGATTGATATGTTTCAATAAAACCAATGATATCTAATAGTGTTGTTTTTCCACATCCACTTGTGCCATAAATGCAAGTGATTTCTTTTTCGGGTATTTCTAGTGTTAAGTGATTAAAAAGTGTAAGATTACCAAATGATTTACATAAATCCTTAATTTTAATTTTCATTTATGGACCACCTTTCTGTAATAATGTAGATAATACAAATAAAGAACTGCTTCAAAAATTATAATAAATACAATGTTATACGTTATATTACTCAATCCTCTTATTCTCTTTGAAATTATACAAGCAACTAAAGCTAAAAATGCAGGACTAGCTATCTTCAAGATATAAGTTAATATACCATACGGCTGTACACCTTCCGTATAAGCTACACGATATCTTTGTGAATTACTATCAATATCCGATTGTATTAAAAATCTATTTGTAAATGCTATCGCAAATATAATTGCAATAAATAAAATAACCTTTTTCAACAAGCTTTGTACATTCACTCTATAATATGATTCAAAATTATTTTTCATAGATTCTATAGTATAAGCTGGTGCATAACCATTATCTCTAAACGCTTTATTTGCAAGTTCTGTAGCTTCTTCTATATTTCCTTCATAGTAAAATATACTACCTGTCATTTGGCCTTCATATCCATATAAATCAGGCGTATAAACTAATGGATAAGCGGACACTTTGTCCTGTTTTAACAACTCACTTAACGAAAAAGTATCTGGATAAAAATCAATATAGATAAAATGGACTTCTTTTTCACTGCCTAAACTAGAAAAAATATTCCATTCTATTTCACCTTCTGTATAAGTTACTCCTGGTGTCATAAATACTACAGCATCATTTTTCCAATCATCACTATCTAGTAAATTATTATTTCTTATATATGACCAACTTATATTGTAAAACCATTTCAAGTTATCCGCATCCGGCGTCTGCAAAGTTTCACTCCAATAACCTTTCCCGAATCTGAAACCACCTGTTTCAGCCACAAATTGATCACGTACTGCGATATAAGATTCTTGTCCAATATCTAACGAATATCGTGAAGTTAAATCTCCACCAAATTGATAATAATTTTCTAATAAACCCAAAACATGTTTATGTCTACTTACCATAACAATCAAATCTTTAGTTTGTGTAAAACATGTTAATACTGAAGGAAGTAAAATAAATACTGCCCCCATTTTTGTGATATAGGCAATTTGTTCTACAAAAGTCATCTTACTTTCGCCTTTAAATGAACTTACAATTGGTACAAAACGGATAACCAAATAAATTATTAATGATATTACTATTTCTATACCGAATACTTGAATATATTCCAATAAAAATAAATCAGAAAATACTCTAAAACTATTTATTCCACCAAAGAAGTAGATAAATAAACATACAAAGAAAATAAGTAAATCAATCATTGAATATTCTATTAAATACTTCAAAAACATATCCCAATAAATAGAATAAGCGTTTTGTCCTTCTATCTTATGAACAGATATTTCCCGTGTCATTGAGAATATTTTAGAACATAACATTAATGTAAGAATTAATACGATTGCGACTTTTAATTTCAAATCATTTGTTAATCCACCTGAATATTCAAGATCACTCGTATAATCATAATATGTTTTTGATCCATCTCCTTTATAAGAAAAATCCCCATATTCCTTTTGAAGATCTTCTATAAAATTATTTACATTTTCTTCTATATTACCTTCTAAATTATAAAGTATATATCCCCCACCAACAGAAGTTTTATTTTTTAAATTAGATAACGACAAACTAAATGATGGAAAAAATGTACTTATTTTAAATTTTCTATTCTTACTATTTGTCGAATAAATATTTGTTTCATTCAAATTTATTTTTGCACTACCATCTACCAATAACCAATCATTTATATATAAATCATTATCAGTTAAAAATAAGCTATAACTTTCTGATGACTCAGCATTTATTTCCGCAGAATATACAACAAGATGATTATTTTTAGCGATTTCCTCCATTGAAGAATAAAACTCTTTCGGATTAATTGAAGATAATGATTCAGATTCAGGAATCGTCATGGTTGTACGTAAGTGTCCTGACATATCATATGCCCTAGAATATTCAGTAATACGAAATGCACTTACTAAATTAAAAGGAGTACGCGTTAGTATCAATGCAAAAAGCAAAATTAGAAAAGATAAAATACTAATATTTCTTTTCATATACCTCCTATTTTAAAGGGGCAAATTTAATTGCCCCAAATTTACTTTACTACTTAACTTTATAATCTTCCGTTCCGTAGCCACTCAGCAAATAATGATAATGATTAAATATACTAAGGCCCTTACAATGTTCGACATATTGTGATTGCCAAGCAGTTTCTCCACATCCTCCAATAACCGGAATTGATGAACCAATACATGGTTTATATGAATTATAATTTATTTTATTATACACTCCAGACCAAAATGTATTAATTTCACCTTGATCCCAATATGTATATTGAACATTATCATCTTCACCTGTAGCAGTTGCCGCATGAACTGGAATAACAATCATACACATAAACGCACATGAAACCACAAATAAACACTTAATTATTTTTTTCATTTAGTTTATTCTCCTTTGTCTATCAAGTTATTGCAATATCTTTGATAGCTTTAGTTTAACAAACAAGCAATTGATCTTGAAGTACAAAAAAAGCGTTTTCTGTACAGTTAAAAAAGAATGCATAAATTCTTAATATTTATACATTTTTTCTTAATATATTCTTAATTATTGCCATCAAATTCGAAGAAATTTAGCCCTATTTCTTCATTAGGTTTTCTACCAATATGACCATCCATTAGTGTAATTACCATCTCACATGTAGCACTAATAACACCTTTATTTAAGTGACCGCCATACGCTTTACCTTCTTCATCTGCAGCTGTTAAGTGTAAATGAATATAGGGTTTACCATTCATTTCTGTTATTGTTCCAATTAATGCTGTGATTTCAGTAGGCATTTCATAGTGGTTACTATAATATTTCTTCTCATTCACTTTATATACACCAACTGTAAATTCACTTAATGCACCAATCGCTTCTACTTTTGCACATAGAATATTTTCTTTTTCACATATTGTCGTAAGTGTTTCTAAGATTTCTTCCTTAGGATCCATTCTTACTACATAAAATCCATTTAACTTTCTGTACTCCATATTATCAATCTCCTATCATTTGTATTATATCTTATACTTCTTCACACGAAGCAATAAAGAATCTCAAGAATATTGCCCCTATTACACCATCAATACATAGAATAACAAAGATTACCCCGATATGATACCAAGTATAAATATCATGTGTTATAAAATATGCTATCAATAGTGAAGAAATGATTAAGAAATAAACATTTGTAAAAAGTGAATACAGCTTTACATATTTATTCAATTTTGGATTCACTTTATATTTTGTATCATGAAAATAATATTCTGTAGCTTTCATATTCAAAGCATCTTTATATGCTTGAACTTGATCTAAGTATTTCTCAGGAAATAAAAATGATTTTACAAGTCTAAGTAGTTTGAAGAGTGGTGAGAATAACCAATTTAGAATTTTTTCAATCTGTTGTATGATTTTCATAGATTTGTCCTTTATAAATATTAGTATACAACTTAAAAGGATTATAGGAGGTAAGAAATGCGATTATTAATCATTCGTCACGGGGATCCTGATTACTCAATTGACTCATTAACAGAAAAGGGTTGGAAAGAAGCTGAGGCTTTGAGTAAATATATGGAGAATGTGGATGTAACACAATTTTATGTGTCTCCTCTTGGTAGAGCACAAGATACAGCCAGTCTAACTTTAAAGCGTCTGAATCGAAGTGCTATTACACTACCTTGGCTAAGAGAATTTACTCCACGTATTCAACACCCAAGTTTCGCTAACGATATTCATTCTGTTTGGGATTGGTTACCTGAAGATTGGACAATTCATCCAGAATTTTATGACCCAAACAAATGGTATGATTACCCATTATTTAAGGAAGCTAAAGTCAAAGAAGAATATCACAAAGTGATTACAGGATTTCGTTCACTTCTAAAAGAACATGGCTATGAAAAAGATGGTCATCTCTATAAAGTAACAAATTCCAATCATGATACTTTATGTTTCTTTTGCCACTTTGGCTTAGAATGCGTCTTACTCAGTGATTTATTCAACATATCACCTATGATTTTATGGCATAATTTTGTCGCCTTACCTACTAGTGTAACAAGTATATATACAGAAGAAAGAACAGAAGGATTCGCTACATTTAGAATGAATGAATTTGCTAGCACCACTCATTTATATATTGATCATCAAAAGCCTTCCTTTTCTTCAAGATTTGTAGAATGCTACAAAGATGAAGGAAGACACTAAACTATTTATACCCTTAAAAAATGCACCCTAGCAAAGAGCTATGATGCATTTTCTTTTTATAGATTTTGTTCTTTTTCTTCTTCCAAATAAATACAGTAAATTGTATCTTGAATCATTTCCCAACTATCTAAATCTGTTGTCCAGATATAGTCCTCTCCTTCAAGAATACCTTGACGAATTAATTTGATTAAATCTTCGTCTGTATATGGGCCATATTTTTGACCATCACCACGTGTATAATACCAAATTTTATCCATATATTTATCCTTCTGTATCTGTAGTAGCAGTAGGTTCTGGGGTAGCTGCTTTTGTATATTCATACTTGTAATTTTCTTCATAAGAAGTCTTAGAGTAGCTATTAGAATCTGCTGGATTAGCTGTAATCACAATACGATATTCTGTATTATTACTTAATTGATCTGCTTTAATCACTAATGTGCCTGAGTCACTTGTAAATTGTTTATCTCCAACTGTAATACTATAGTTACTTGCATGTTCGTCTTTTGTCCAAGTAATTGTTAAATCACCAGACTCAATATTTACATTCTTAGAAGTAATCGTTGGCGTAGCAAGCGGTGTTGCTGGAGCAGTATACGTAAACTTAATGGATGTCGCATCACTTTCTGAATACTTAGAATCACTACTCTTTGCGGATAAGTATGCTGTTTCACTAGCACCATTTGCCATAGATGAAGCGTCAACAGTAATTGTTGTAGAAGATGTTTCTTGTTCCCAAGTACCAATTGTAAATGTATATGTTGTTGCATTTTCTACAGCATCCCAAGTAAATGTAAATGTCTTACCACTTAGTGTATATTTCACATTCTTTGGAGCATCTAATTTCTTTACTAAAGCAGAATATACATAATCAACAGATGTAGCAGTACTTGCTGAATATTGTTCTGTATCTTTAGGATAAGCAACAATTGTTACTTTATAAGTTTGTCCATCTTTAAGTTTATCTACACCAACACTCGCTGAATTACTAGCAGATTTAATCTTAATTTCTGTTGGTGAAGTATTTACTGATACTTCATAGTAACTAGCATTTAATACTGTATCCCAATTGATTGTTACACCAGTTGAAGAAACATTAAATTTAATATTTTGTACTGATGATAAAGCCGGTAATGTTGTTGAAGAAGCGGAAGGAGTAGGTGTTACTTCAGATAAGTTTGTATATTGATTATAAGTGTTATCACCTGCACCAATAATTTGATCACTTGAATTTACCGCAATAATTGTATTTCCATTAGCAGCGATATATTTAACACCAGCCCACTTAGATGTTTCTTTTGTTAAGTCATCATCAGTTGTCGCAACAACTACAGTTTCTTTATCTGTTAAACCAACAACATAATCTTTACCAACCGCAACAGCAGAGATACTAGACCATGCTGTAGTATTTGTACTTGTTCCACCAGTTAATGAATATGTATTTACTTTTCCACTTGTAAATAGAACTGCGATTTCACTATCACCAATCGATACATTCTTTATTCCAGATAAACTTGTTAATGTATCTTTGATATCTAAGCTTCCAGAAACTTCAATTCTTCCACTTGTTGTTATACCAATTGTGAAATCATCACCTGCATATACTTTAGCGATATCTTTCCATTCACTCACTTTGCATGCACTATCGCTTCCAGAACATACCACTTCGCCACTTTCTTTTACACCAACATAATGTGTTTCACTCATGGCAATGTTTGTAATACCTTTCCATTTAGCTACTTCACTTGGTAAGCTACTAGAAGAAACTACCGTTCCATTCTTTTTTAAAGCAACTAATGTAGAGCCATCTGTATCGATTTGAACAATATCATCAAAATCACTTAATGTAGGTGTACTACCACTTGTGACTAGTTTTCCTTTATTCGTGATATAAGCAGAATATGTATCTGCACTGACGACTCTCTTTTCACTACTAATAGATAAGGATGTTTCAGAAGATCCTCCTAAAAGTCTTGTGACTAAGAAGATGATAAGAGCTACTACTACAACAGCTGCACCAATGATAATTCCTAGTTTCTTAGGATCGTTCTTCTTTGGTTTCTCTTTAGTAGATGCTTTACGATTAGAAGATGTTTTTGGTTCATCTTCTATTTTCATGATGGTTGTTGCTTGAAGAGTATCTGTTCCAATAACTCTAGTTTTACCTAAGTCTTCGTCTTCGATTTCTTTTGTGCTTTCTAAATCTTCATCATATGCTTCAAATGCATCTTGTTGCATCAAGTCATCGTTTTCTTCTTCTACTTTTGTTTGTTCTACAAAAGGAATTTCAACACTTGCATATGGAAGCTCAACATCTGGCATTTTTAGTTCACGATCATTAATAAATAAGTCCTGAACATCAACGTCATATAATTTAGCAATTCTTCTTAATACTTCTATACTACAAACAGAATTACCGTTTTCCCATTTCATATATTCACTAACAGGTACACCAATCTTAGATGCTACATCTAGTTGTGCAAATGAAAAATACCTGCGTAGTGCACTTAATTTTTCTGGAAGTTTATTTGTCATACTTCAACCTCTATTCATTGAACATTGTACAAATTCAGACATATATTTTCAACTTTTACTAGCTGAAAATTAGCTGAAATACACTTGTACTAGCAATTTATATTTCCAATGAAATGAATAGTTTTTAACTTATCTAAGTAAAAGGTATAAGACTTATGAAATATCTAAAATTGTTAAACCTTTTTCTAATAACTCAATAGCAATATTTCTTTAGTGAATTCATTTGCTACAATTCCCGTTTAATAAACTGTATAAATGCTCTTAAATCTTCGTTTTCTACAGTATCTAAATCTATTGTTGAATTTTACTGTTTGTCTTTATTATCAGAATCACTTGAATTAGATGAGATAATTTCTTTCACTTTTTCAATTGTTAAATGTAACACTTCTGCAATATCTGAAATTGATAATCCTTTTGCGTAGAAACCAATAGCAGCAATTTTCTTTGTTTCTTCAATTCCTTCTTTTTTCCCTTTTTCTATACCTTGTTCAAAACAAACATCTTCACGCATTTTTAACTCTTGTTGGAATGTCATATATCTCGTCCTTTCTAAGCTATTCTGCTTTTGTTCACGAACAGTAGATTCAATTTCTTTAGTGAATTCATTTGTCGCAATTCTTGTTCTAATAAACTGTATGAATGCTCTTAAATCTTCATTTTCTACAGTCTCTAAATCTACTGTTGTATCTAAATATATCTTAACACATCCTGTTTCATATTGAGTTTCTTCGGTAATATCTTCTTCTCCATTTTTCCCTGTTTTAAACAATCTATCTCTTTCTATGTAGATTGCACTATTTTGATTAGGAAATGGTTTAAACGCACAGATAAAGATAACGCACGCCTCAGACAAGTCGCGATATGTTTGTCCTTTAGAAATAGAATCAGTATCCATTGAACTTGCATAATAACGTACTCTTTTAATTAAATCAGGATCACGTGTTGCTTGCATTTCCATATCATAATGTTTATTTGATTCTTCATCTTCACCATATATATCAAAGCGAACGGATTTAGATTCTAAAGAGTTCGGCAAAGAATATTGTGATTTAAGTATTTGCAGCGTATTTACTTTTTCACCAGTTAATAATTCTATTTCACCTTTAGCTATGTTCGGATTTTTCTCATTTACTAATGCAAACATGAAATCATCAATAAAAGTTAAGTCTTCAAATTTTTTACTAGTATCTATCATGCAGAATACCTCCTACAAGTCATATACGCAAAAAATATGTAAATCCTCATTTTTATTCGAAATTATTTGATTTGTTAGTAAAATCCAGATTTTTGATACATTTTACAGTGTGAAATTGTGTGAATTATCACATAGTTTCACATAAAATTTGCATTTTTTCATAAGTTTGTTAGATAATATCGGAGTATGAAGAATTTAAATATGAAAAACATTCGTAAGTTAGTCTTACTAGCTTGCATGTCTCTTCTATGTTTGAATAGTATTCAAGCACCAGTAACAACTGTACTTGCTGAAGGAGAAGACACAGAAACAACAACTTATGCAAACAACCCTTATAGTGGTGGTTGGAGCAACTGTACATGGTCTGCATGGCAATTGGTTTATGAAGCAACAGGAATTGCCTTACCTAGTTTAGGAAATGCCGGTTCATGGTACGCTAATGCAGCGGCTGCTGGATATACTGTATCAACTGAACCAAGGGCGAACTCTGTCGGTGTATGGAGTGGACACGTTGTATATGTCACTGATTTTGATGGTCAAAACATCTACTTAAAAGAAGGTGGATTCTTAGGCCATTACAACGAAGGTTGGGCTGATGGTTATAGCTCACGTTATGGTGAAGCTCTTATCGGTTACATTTACATTCCTGGTGATATGAGTGAAGTTAGTGCTCCTACTTGGTCCGAACAATTTAGTAGTACTTCTTATGTAGGCACAAACGAAACAACTCAAAATGGTGTTCAAAGAGCAATCGCTTCTGAAGTTGAAGGTCAAAACATCGAAAACTTAGAAGAAGAAATTGTTAAGAAATATGACCCAGAGCTTGTAGAAACAAAGAAATCTGAAGAAGAAAAAGCTAAACAAGATATGCTTCAAGAAGAAGCTAATTTAACAACTGAATCTTCTACATCTACTTCTTCACAAACTACAACTGCTAAATCACAAACAGCTAGTTTAGCTGCTAGTATGTTAGCTCCACTTTTAAAAAGTAAAAAGAAATAGTGAAAATGCACTTCAAACGAAGTGCATTTTTTAATGATTGTCTATAACATTTAGTTCATAGAATGTTTCATACTTTTGAGCAATATTTTTAAATAGTATTGGCTTTTCAAATTGTTTGCCATTGATTGCATTTGGTACATACTGTGTTTCAAAACATAATCCCGCATTAGGTTCAAATGGATCATTTAAGAAATTTCCTGAATAAAATTGTAATCCAGGCATTGTTGAATAGACTTTTAGTTCTAAGCTTCCATTTGACAGTGTCGCAAAATGTCTATATCCTTCACCTTCAACAATATAATGATGATCGTATCCACATCCTTTAATTAATTGTTCATATGGATTGCGAATATCATCTCCTACTTTTTTTGCTGTTCTAAAATCAAATGGTGTAAATTCTACAGATTGTGTTTCATCTTTAGCTAGACCATTTTGATCAATTGGCACAAATTCATCACTATCGATTTGTAATGTATGTTCTAAAGCAATCCCACTACCATTTAAATTAAAATAAGCATGACTTGTTGGAGAAAAGATTGTATCTTCATCACTTTCCGCAATACCAACAAATCTTAAGCCATTTTCTTCTAATATATATTTTGCTTCAAAAGAAACATTTCCACCAAAACCACCTTCACCATTTCCAGAGTAAATATCAAATATAATGGAATTATCTTCTATTCTTCCTTGATATTTGCGGTGACCAAATCCAGAGAAACCTCCATGTAGTGTATTCCCTTTATCATTCTTATCTAGATGATATACTTTACCATCTAGTTCATATTTACCTTCGCCTATACGATTACATACTCTACCAATAGTGGCACCTAAATACGCTTGATTATCAATATAAGAATCTAAATTATCAAATCCTAATACAATATTTTGTTTTACTCTTTTATCTACCCAATAGACGAGTGTTGCCCCATAATCCATCATTCCTATTGCATAGTTCTCATTTTCTATTTCATATAAATGAACATCTTGATTTTCGTATACCCCAAATTTTCTTATCATAGTTCCCTCATCAGTTGTACATTATATTCTAAATTTCACAGATTTTGTGTAGTTTACTTTCTTTTATTGTTATAAAATAGAGATACACGTTCTTATATAAGGAGGTAATAATCAGTGAATAATTTAGAACTAAAGAAAATTGCAAATAATGTTCGTAAAGACATTGTTACTGCAGTGCATGCCGCAAAAGCTGGCCATCCAGGTGGTTCTTTATCTGCAGCAGATATTTTTACATTTCTTTATTTTGAAGAAATGAATATCGATCCTGCTAATCCTAAAGATCCTAACCGTGATAGATTTGTACTATCTAAAGGTCATACAGCTCCAGGATACTATTCTGTTATGGCAGAAAGAGGATACTTTGATCCAAAAGAATTAGTAACACTAAGACATACAGGCTCATTCTTACAAGGTCATCCATCCATGCAATACTTGCCTGGAATTGATATGAGTACAGGTTCTCTTGGACAAGGTATTTCCAGTGCAGTAGGCATGGCCCTAGCTACGAAAGTAACAGGTGCAAACTATCGTGTATATACACTATTAGGTGATGGTGAAATTGAAGAAGGTCAAGTTTGGGAAGCAAGCATGTTTGCTAGTGCTAAAAAACTTGATAACTTAACTGTTATTGTTGATAACAACAACTTACAAATCGATGGTGCAATTAGTGATGTTAACTCACCATATCCAATTGATGAAAAATTCAAAGCATTTGGATTCCATGTTATTTGCATTGACGGTCATGACTTTGATCAAATTCGTGCAGCATTTAATGAAGCACGTAACACAAAAGGACAACCTACATGTATCATTGCGAAAACTGTTAAAGGTAAAGGTGTTTCCTTTATGGAAAATCAAGCAGGATGGCATGGTAAAGCTCCTAATGATGAACAATATGCAATTGCAATGCAAGATTTAGATAGAATTGGAGAAACACTATGAGTGATGTAAAGAAAATAGCTACTCGTGAGAGTTATGGTAATGCATTAAAAGAATTAGGTGCTACAAATCCTAACATCGTTGTATTAGATGCCGATCTTGCTAATGCTACAAAAACAGAAATATTTAAGAAAGCTTACCCTGATCGTTTCTTTGATTGCGGTATCGCTGAAGGAAATATGATGGGTATCGCTGCCGGTTTATCTACAACTGGTTTAATTCCTTTCGCTAGTACATTCGCTATGTTTGCTGCAGGAAGAGGATATGAACAAATTCGTAACTCTATTGGTTACCCTCACCTAAATGTAAAAATTGCTGCTACTCATGGTGGTATATCCGTTGGTGAAGATGGAGCAAGTCATCAATGCTTAGAAGATCTTGCTTTAATGCGTACAATTCCAGGAATGGTTGTGATGTGTCCAAGTGATGATATTGAAGCTAGAGCATGTGTTAAAGCTGCTGTAGATTATGTTGGCCCTGTATATATGCGATTTGGTAGAAGTGCTACTCCTGTCATCAATCCTGAAGATTATCACTTTGAAATTGGTAAAGGACATGTATTAAAAGAAGGTAAAGATGTTTCTATTATCGCTAATGGATTATGTGTTTCAAGCGCATTAGAAGCTGCTGAACTATTAAAAAATGATGGTATTGATGCTGAAGTAATTAATATGTGTACAATCAAACCATTAGATGAAGAATTAGTTGTAGCTACTGCTAAAAAGACAGGCAAGGTTGTTACTGCTGAAGAACACAGTATCATTGGTGGACTTGGTGGAGCTGTAGCCGAATGCTTAAGCGAAAAATGTCCAACACAAATGCTTAGAATTGGTGTTAGAGACAGATTTGGTGAATCAGGACCTGCTGCTGAATTAATCCATAAATATGAATTAGATGGTGAAGGCATTTACAAACAAGTAAAAGCATTTCTTACAAAATAGTTAATCAAGCAAACTTCTTTCACATTTATACATTTGTTATAATTGTGGAAGAAGTTTTTTTAGGAGTAAGCAAATGAGTGAATTAAATGATGAAAAACTAGTCGAAGTTGTTGATCCTTGTACAATCAATATTTCCGATTTACCACAAGGTGAAAAGCCTTATAAAAAAATAAATGGAAAACCTTATAAATCTATCTTTGTTATCTTAATTATAGGTATTCTATTATTTGTATTTATCCCATCCACATGGATGTTAAGTTTATTTATGATTGCTTTATCCATTTTGTCTTTTGTTGCGACAAAGAATTATATTCAATTTGAATTCTATAATTCTTATTTTGTGATTTACCCAGTAAAGGCAAATGGCACATGTATGAAAGTAAATTACGAAGATGTAATCGAATGGACTGTATCAGAAGCACAAGGTAGTTCAAATACTTTAACTTTACGTCTTGATCACCCTACTCGCGTTAAGCTTATTCCTGTATATGCTGTTAATAGTGTTTATGGGGCAATGAATAAGAAATTAGCAGAGAAGGAAACGAATTATCAAAAACGTGAAGAATTCCGTAAAAAGACAGCGAATTGGAAATGGTTTTGGCAAAAGAATAAAAAATAAAGGATAACTTTATGGATGCAAATGAAAAGCGAATGATTATCATCAATAGTATTTTTAGCCTTTGTAGCAATATGGCTTCTGTATTCCTCAATGTATTTTTATATACGTATACAGGAACTTTATGGTCTATGGCTTTATATACAATTTTACGTATTGGCATGTTTCCTATATTCTTTCCTATTGCTGGTAAGATAGCTTATAAAAGTAAATATTCTTTGACTTTAATCATTGGTTTAATTCTATTTTCATTCCAATTATTCTTTGTATTAGCTTTAGAAAAATATCTAGGTACTTATCCTATATTAATATATATTTCTGCTTTACTATTTGGTGCAGCAGAAGGATTTTACTACTTAAGTATCAATACCTTAAATCAACTTGTTACAACTAGTGATAATGTTGGTTTATATCTAGGGTATGTAGGTATTGGACAATATGCCATGAATCTAATTGCTCCATTAATTGCGGCATTTATCATTGATCATTCTCTAACGGATAAAGATGGTTATATTCTTATTTTTCAAATCGTATTAGCCGTATATTTATTACTAGCAATTATCGCTTCTAGAATCACGACCAAAGCCAATCCTATTCCTTTTTCCATAAGAAAATGCTTTGATTTTAAACACACTAGAGCATCTTGGAAAATTAGTCTTACCACTTCTTTTCTCTATGGCATTCACAATTCTATGTCTTTAATTCTATCAGGATTAATGTTATACGATGCTTTAGGTAGTAGTGGTTCGTTATATAGTAAATTACTTGCTTTCTTTTCTATTCTTTCGATTGTTTCCTTTGCCATCTATAACGCTAGAACAAAATCCAATCAAATCATTAAAAAGTATGTTCCTTCTGGTTTTCTTATGGCATCCGCAACAATCATCATGGTATTTTTTGAAAACATGTTTGGTGGTATATACTATGGCATCGTTAACGCTCTTTGTAATGCCCCATATAACAATGGATATAATATTCTATCGATGAATGCCGTAAATGAATTCCAACATGAAGAAAACATCACTGGTAGAGTCATCGCTAGAGAAATTGTTTTATCCATTGGACGAATTGTAGGTATGAGTCTAATTATTGTCTTATCTCTTCTTTTTAAAGAGAACTACATGTTAATTGCTGTACCAATCTTATCTATTTTCGCAATCATTTGCCCATTATATACAAAAGCAGTTTACCCAAAAGAAGATTAACAAATCTTTTGTGGTCCTCCACCTATCGTACCATCCACAAATGTAACTTCTAGTCCTACTTTTTCTTTATATCCTGTTGATACAGTTTCATAGAACTCTTGTAGTTCTGTTTCTTTAACTAAAGCTATCGCACATCCTCCAAATCCTGCTCCAGTCATACGTGCACCAATTGTGCCTTCTACGCTTCTTGCTAAATCAACAAGTGTATCTAGCTCTATTCCTGTAACTGCATAATCATCTCTTAAAGAATCATGCGATTCATTCATGAGTTTTCCAAAAGTAATGATATCTCCATCATCTAATGCCTTTTTAGCAAGTATTGTACGCTCATTTTCATATATTGCGTGTTTTGCTCGTTTACGAATATCTTCAGATTCAATTAAATCTTGATATTGTTCAAATTCACTAACACTTATTTCACATAAAGAATGAACATCTAATTTAGTTTGTAAGATACTTAAAGCTTCATCACATTCTTTTCTTCTTTCATTATATTTAGAATCTTGTAGTCTTCTTGGTTTATTTGTATTCATAATAACTAACTTATACTTACCAAGATTAATTTTTACTTCTTCATATTTTAGTGTATTTGTATCGAGTAATAACGCCGTATTTTCTTTTCCCATAGAAATAATAAATTGATCCATTATTCCACAATTTACACCAACAAAATGATTCTCTGCTTGTTGGCTAAATAGCGCAAGCTTCACATTATCAAAATCAAAATGATATAAATCTCGTAACAAGTATCCTGTTAATACTTCTAGTGATGCAGAACTAGATAATCCTGATTGAATTGGAATATTTCCTGATACAACTAGATTAAATCCTTGTGTTACTAAATATCCATTTTGTTTAAGTGTATCAATTACACCTAAAACATAATTTGTCCATTTCTGTTCTTTTTTATAAGTGATATTCTCTAAATCTACTTCAATTAAATCCTCATCTCGATTAAAAGAATACATACATAACTTATGATCATTTCTTTTACTCACAACAGCATATGTACCTATTTTTAAAGCACACGGGAAAACATGACCACCATTATAATCTGTATGTTCTCCAATTAAATTCACTCTTCCTGGTGCAAAATATACACGTTCATCATAGTCTTCACCAAATAGTTCTTTGAACTTATGTAACATCTCTTCAATATTATTAATCATACCTTTATCCTCTATCCATATGGTACAATAAATTCATGGAAAAGAAATCAAAATATCAAGCAATATTGCTAACAATCGTTACAGCCCTATGCGTATATCGTTATATTGATAGTCAAACATTATTACTCGTGAACACTTCAAAAGAAGCACCAAGTGGTTATTTGCCTATTAAAGATTATGCATTTATCGATAGTGGAACAGGTGATGTAGTTGAAAAGATTAATTCATTCTCCTATGAGGGTACTTCTATTTCGTATGACTATAACACGGATATAGAGACAACAAAAGGAATTAAAGCTACTTCTACTTGGGATGAATTTGTTGAAGCATATGGCGAATATAAAGCAGATTATATTACTTATAACAAACCATATAGTGATGGTGTAGAGAGTGATTATGGTTATCTCTATTGGACTACTGTTGATGAATTCAATGAGAATTATGTTAAAACAGGTAAAGTAGATTTAGAAAACTATGATATTACAATCTGTTTTAAAGCTTTAGTGAAATACAGTAAAGTTTATTACACTGCAACAGAACAAGATAAAATTGATACATATGGATTTAAACTTTATAAAGCTCATGAGTTTAACTTTACATTCTCTTATGAATGTCCTAATAATCCATACAATACTTCTAATACAGGTATATTTGATTACATATCATCCTATTGTTATACATACTAAAAAGAATGCTACAACGAGCATTCTTTTCGTTTAGTCTTTCGTATCTGTAGGCACTAGATTATATCCACCTACATTACATCCTTTAGCTTCATAGATTTTATTGCCCCAACGATCATACACATTACCACATGAGTCTGTTGTAAATGGTCCACCATCATCCCAACCACTTGATTTTTTAGGTTCTGCACTTGGACTTGGTGTAACTGGATGAACGATTGTAATCGTATACTCAGACACTTCACTATCATACATACCTTCATGAACTGCTATAGCTTTTATTGTCGTTGTTTCTTTCACTTTAAATGGTCCACTATAAAGATTACTATCTAGTGTTGGTTCTGTACCATCTAATGTGTAATAAATCTTAACATTTTCTGTATCACTCTTTAATGTTACAAGTTGTGTATCTGAATAAGTTCCTGTTGGAATACTAGAAGTAGGTGTACTTACTTGTATAGGAGCTTCTACATGAATTGTTAGTTTTACTTTATTACTTACTTCACCTTGATTTACATTACTAGGTATTGTTACTGTACCTTCTACTTCAATCGTTTGTGCAGTCCAAGAATCTTTATTGAATTGAGGAATATTCCAAGTGATACTAGAAGCTAATTTACTATCATCATCTAATACAAGATTCGCTTCTTTTGGTAAATTCCATAGATTTATAGGTTTTTCTTCTTTACTTTCTTCTTCTTGATCTTTTTGTTTCTTATAAGCTTCTGCATAAGACAATGTGATATCCTCAGGTTGTTCAATAGACTTTAAATCATACGTATGAATATCTGTTTTAGGGAAAGTAATATATGCAATTAAATTTTCTTTATCGATATTTGCGACTATATCCGGTTTTCCATTTACTTTAACGATGGTGTCATCTCTTAACACATATCTTACATTACTAATGTTATTGATGATTGGTAACGCTAATGTATAACTTGTTTCATAATCCGCAATTGTATCTTTAGGTACCCAAGCAATCTTATCTAAGTCAAAATAAGATGTAATTGTTTTATCTGTAACACCTGCTACAGTCGCTGTCGCTGATATATCCTCTTTTGTGGCTAAAGCACTACCACCTACCGGATAAGGAATCGTAAAGTTAATTTCTGTAATTACAGGATTGTAGATAGCTTGAACCGTTTTATCTTCATTTAAACTGGAAATTGTCAAACTTGGATTAGTTGATTCTACTGTTTCCCCTTCGTCATTAATGTATACCCACTTTTCAAATACTCTTCCTTCATAAGTAGGCGCATCAATGATTACCTTAGAATCTTTATCATATTCATACTCTACTTGGTCTGTCCAATGTGTTTCACCAGTTTGATAAATTGCTGTATCACTACAATTGATTGTTACTTTATATTGATCAGGTTCAACATAACCATCTAGAATGTAAACGCGTTCTACTTTTTCTGAAGAAACGCCACTCATTTCTGCCCATACTTGTACATTGAAAGTCTTTTGAACATTCTCTTTTGTTTCTAGAACAATACCAGTTTTTTCATTATATTCTATTGGTGCTTCACTACCATTAATCGTGTAATAGATTTTCACATCTTGTGTAGTATTTGTCACTTCTACTTTTAAACTTGTACCTGAATAGTTACCTGAAGGTTTATCTACAGTAGGAGGATTAACAGTAATACGATTATCTAATACATATGTATTTTTAATATGTGTTGAATCATTCTTGTCTATCGCACTAGCCCATACTTCTAATGTATGAGTTACTTCAACATTTTGTGTACCTTGTAAAGTGATTGTACAACTCGTGTGTTCTTCATCTAGAGAACACGTTTGTTCATTACCATTATCAATAATGTAATGGATTGTATCTCCTTTTATTTGAGCACTTTCATCATAAGATACATTTACATTTAAATTACCCTCTGTTAATTGTTCTTTAGAATACGAGCCACCTAATGGATTTACTAAAGGAGCTTCTACAGTTTCTTTTTCATTTACTGTAACTACTACTTTTAATGTTTTGTTTTCAGGATTTTTAACTGTACTATCTGTTTTTACTGCTAAATAAATGTTGAAAAATGCTGCTTTACTTATATCAATCTTATCATCCGTCAAGTAAATATCTAATTGACTTCCAATAGAATCAGAATCAACTTCTAAGAATTTAACACTTTCATCACTTGCATGTACTTCAGCATAGTTTGGTAATTCACTAATAAAATCTTCTTTAGTTGTTCCATCAGTAACACTCATATAAGCATCTGTAATACTATCAATTGTTGGTAAAGTATTCACATTTACTGTCACATTGAATTTTGCATCACTAGCGATATCTATATCTGTAGGTGCTATTACAGGTAAAGTGATTGTCGCACTTCCATCAGTTGGATAAATCACTTTACCATCACTCATTAAGTTAGCAAGTATCTCATCCGTAATATTATCTTTATCTACAGTAAGAACATATTGATTATTTGAAGCATCTTTTCCAATCGCATGTTCAGGTAAACTTGCGATTAGTTCATCCCTTGTTATACCTTCTTGAACTGTAATGGAATCAGAATCAATACTTGTAATCACTCTATTCGCTGTTTTAATCGGTTCAGAGATAATTGTAATCACGCCATATTGACTCACATTTACTGATGATGCATGTGTTGTTGTTCTATCTCCATAATTTATCGTTATATCTTCAGGTTTAATTTTTCCTGAGAAGATAAGATGAGCATCTACATCCATTGGCATTTGAATTTTAAAAGCATATTCCGTACTATAATCTGCTTTGCCTGATACAGGTATCAAATTCGTTCCATCTACTTTTAACCATTCTTTTTCAACACCTTTAGTTCTAGATTCTGTTTCTTCACCATATTTAGGTGAATATTTAACGGTAACAAGTTCATCTGATAATGTACTTCCTGCTTTAGGTTTATTCGTTAAATTAATTGTTAAACTTTTTAATCGTTCAAGATATGTAGCACTTGTGCTTACATCATTACTAGGCATGATAAAAGTAAATATTTGTTTTTCTTTTTGATCAGTTGTTAGTGTTATTCCTGTAGTGTCTTTTGCATTCCACTCTATAAATACTCTTTCATAATCATCATTGTTATCCGCAATCGTAACTTCTTTACCAGCATAGTAGTTACCAACTTCTACACCATTTACTGTTAAAGAATACTTAGTACTTTCACCTTTTTCTTGATATAAAGTCTTATCATTTGCGTAATATACTAAATGTAAATTTTCTGCATCATCTAAGAAGTATGTACCTTCAATATAATCTGTAACTTCTACTCCTAGTTTATTTTTAGATGATGAATTACTTCTTAAACCGATATGTGAGCCTTCATCAGCTGACCCTTTAATATATGCGTCATAAAAACTAAAAATGAACGTAGTCGAATCTAAATAAACATCATCATATTGACCTTTTGAATCCAAATTATTTTCAACTATATTCTTTCCATACATGTAGATATCCACTTCAGAATCAACGAAAACGCCACCACCATGTCCATGAGGTTTACCTTCAAAATACTTAATATAGTTTTCTGTAATTGTACAATCTCTAATCGTGTTGTAGTCTTCTTTTACATATACTGCACCACCATTACTACCGTACACCCAGTTTTTCTTCATTACGCAATCTTTAATTTCATTGCTTTGGCATTCTACATAGAATGCGCCACCATAAGATTGAGCAAAATTCTCATAAAAGTTTACACCTTCAATTGTAGATTTTTTACTATCAAGACCTAGACATATCGCTCCACCATAACTAGATTGGTTATAGGAAATTTCTGATGTCTTATCACCCTTAAGTGTTAAATTATTTTCTTCAACATAAATCGCACCACCACTCTTATTATTTAAGTTGTAATTTATAGAGGAATGATTAATCATATTAATCTTGGCATTCTTTGTTGTATAAATTGCACCACCTCCAGAGTTAGATGTATGGTTATAACTAATTGAGCTATTATTCATGTCTAATACAAAACCAGTCTCAAGAACGGCTATCGCTCCACCATGGAAGTCATCACCCTCAATACTTGTTTGGTTGTAATTAATTGTACTTTCATTATTCATCACAACATGGCAATTTTTACCATTCACTCTTATTGCGCCACCTTCAGAATAAGAAAAGTTATGATCAATATGACCTTTATCCATCTCAATATAGCAATTATCACCATTTACATGTATCGCACCATTCGCGTCTGAGCTATCACTTGCATTACCATTAACAGCTACATTTGATAGATAGAGTTTACTATCAGAATTCATGTAAATCGCACCAGCTGTCACATCACTATATCCACCAGTAATTAATCCACCCGCTTCAACAGTTAAAGTATATTTTGTATTTGTATTCGTCCAATTTTCTTCGTTATAACCAAGATACGTAAATTGATGGCTAGAAACATCTATTCCCGCTCTAGGATCACCACTACCTTTTAGATATAATGTCGCATTGCTTGCTAAGGTGAGGACACCACCATTATCAACACTCTCACTTAGATTACGATAGATTTTATGACCATTCATTTCAATCGTATATGTTTTACCACTAGGAATTGTAATAGGATTACTAATTTGCCAATCTTGGTTCATATAGATGGTATAACCATCTGCTGCCCATCTTAATGCCGCGTCCATCGAATAAAATAACAGTGGTACTTTAGCTTCATCTGATTGCCATAAGTACGCAACTGCTTGTTCTGGAACCTCATATGGTTCTGCTTTTATTTCTTGAATATATGTAATACTTGTCGCAAGTATTGTTGTGATTACAATGAATGTACTAATTAGTTTTTGAATGCATTTTCTCATATGTAAAACTCCTCAAAGCAAGTAGATTTTACCATACTTTTCATCCTCATTTTTATATAAATAAAACAGAATGCAATGCATTCCATTTTACTTATATTCACTTAAGATAATATTATGAAAATTGTTCCTTATTTCTTGGGTATAAGGATTACCACGCTTAGGATGAACAGCGTTAATGAGTAGTACTATTCCACAATTTCTTTCAAAATCTACATAGATACTTGTGCCTGTAAATCCTGTATGATACAAACATGTTTTAGAATAGTAGTCTCCATCACTTGCACTAGGATCATCTGCTATCCAACCAAGAGTTCTTCGTACACTTTTTCCTTCAGTTCGATATGTTTTTAGTAAATCAATTGAAGCTTTACTAAGTACATCTTGTCCATCATTTAATAACATTTGAACAAAGTGAGATATATCATCAATTGTAGAGAATAATCCTGCATTACCTGATACTCCACCCATTCTAAATGCTTTACCATCATGTGCTTCACCAATGATGACGCCACCTCGATCTTCTTGTATTTCTTCAGATACACAATACTGTTTAAATCCTTTTTTCTTAGCATTAAACATTGTATGATTCATCTCTAATGGTTTGAAAAGAACTTGACTAGCATAATCTTCTAAATCACCTTTATAGTGTTCAATGATTCTACCTAATGTAATAAAGCCAAAATCTGAATATTGAAGGTCAGTACCTGTAGGATAAGCTAGTGGTAATGAGTCAATAAATTGATACATTTCTTCTTTGCTAGTACATTTACGATAATTTTTGTCATCTGGTATCATTCCTGAAGTATGTGTTAGTAAATGCTCAATTGTAATTTCTTTAAATGGGAAATCTGGAAATATATCTTTTACTTTTGTTTTTAAGTTAAAGCATCCTTCTTCAATTAGTTTTAAGACTAATGTTGTTGTACATACTACTTTTGTACAACTTGCCATGTCATATATTGTGCCTTCTTCTAAAGGAATCTTACTTGGACTAATTTGTTTGTATCCAACATAATCTGTAATAAAAGAATCTTTTGTAATATATGAAAATGTCGCACCAGGAATTTTTTCTTCCTCAACACACTTTTGAATATAATTCTTTGCTCGACCTAAACTAACCATAACCCTCTAATCTAATGCTTTACGCACTGAGCCCTCTGCTTTATCTAAACGACTTAAAGCTTCTTCTTTTGATACATTTTCTAGAATCATGACAATCGCTACTTTCATGTTATTATCTGATTCTTTTAATGCTTTTTCTGCTACTTCTCTATCACAATCTGTAGCTTGCATAATGATTCTTCTCGCTCTTTCTTCTAGCTTTAAGTTTGTTGGTTTCATATCTACCATTAAGTTTTTATATACTTTGTTTACACCTACCATCGTAGCAGTTGATAACATATTGCATATTAACTTTTGACATGTTCCTGACTTTAAACGTGTTGATCCAGTTAGTATTTCTGGGCCCGCATTTACTTCTATTGCGACATCCGCATGTTTTGATATTTCCGCATTGTTATTACAAGCAACAGAAACTGTTGATGCACCAATACTATGAGCATAATCTAGTCCACCAATAACATATGGTGTTCTACCACTTGCGGCTATACCAATAACAGTATCATCTTTTGTTAACTGGATATTTTTTAAGTCTTCTACTGCTAGTTCTTTAGAATCTTCCGCACCTTCTACTGCTTTAATAAAAGCACCTTCTCCACCAGCAATCAAACCAACAACATTTTCACTAGAGAATGTAGGAACACACTCTACCGCATCCATTAAACCCATTCTTCCTGAAGTGCCTGCGCCAATATAAATCATACGTGCATTCTTACGTAAAGAAGCTTTTGTTAGTTCTACTGCTTTAGTAATTTGAGGAATAGCTAACTTAACTGCTTTAGCAGGGTTATTATCTTCTTCATTCATTACTGTTAATAGTTCTTCAGTACTCATTTCATCTAGATTCATTGTTTTTTCATTTCTAGCTTCTGTATTCAAATGACTAATATCAACCATTTCGTTTTCCTTTCTAAAAAAGCGGAGCATATGCTCCGCTTAGTTTTTTAAATCTTATAGTCCAGCGCCATCAAGCATGCTTAAGAAGTCTCTAGCATCAAGTGTTGGGATAAGTTGGCTTGTTAATTTACCACCATTTAACTGTGCAATCTCACGATATACAGCAGCATCTTCAGCAGTAGCTGCGATTGACTTATCAACCATCTTGTATTTTGTGCCAGCGATAGGTGCTGCATTACCAACGTTAACTGTCTTAATTGCTACACCACTCTTCATTACTTCTAGAGCATCTGTTGGGAACTTGCAGATAACAAATAATGTGTCATCTTCATGTTCTTTCGCATAGGCAATTGTATCAGCAACACTTAGCACTAATACTTTTTTGCCAGGTGCTGCAAGAGGAAGTGCCATCTGTTGAATAGGATCAGCGGCTACTTTGTCATTGCATACAATAATTTCTTTTGCTCCGATATGACTCATCCAGGTAACTGCTACCTGACCATGAATCAAACGGTTATCAATTCTTAAATGGACGATCATAATACTCTCCTTATCTATTCATTAATGAATTTAAACTAATTACGCCTGTTTTACCAGTCTCAATTAATTGTTCTACTAACTCTTTTGAAACTTTTGTTCCCTCTGTTAATCTTGTGCCAAGAAGTTCTAGCATCATTGTCATATTTGCGCCAGTAATGACTTGTACATCTTCACTTAACAAATATGCAGAACGGTTAGCTGGAGTACCACCCATTAAATCTGCAAAAACAATTACACCATCCCCAGTATTAACTCTTTCAATTGCACCTTTTAATTTCTCATCGAAATCTTCTGGATTATCACTCGACATAAAGCATAATGCTTCTACTCCTGGTAAATCATCGCCAAAGAACATGTGAGCTGCGTCAACCATGCCTTCAGCCATCTTACCATGACTTATTGCTAATACACCGATCATCTTTTACATGATTCCTAGCGCACCACAAACGAATGCAAGAATGAATACTAAGAAAATAGTCTTCATTGGGCTAACCTTCTTAACCTTAATTAACCAATAGCATAATCCAGTTAAAGCAATTGGAATTAAGTATGGAAGCATAGCATCTAAACCACTTTGAATTTGTAATGGAGAAGATACTGTTTCGCCTGTTTCACTGTTAATAAATGTACGTTCGATATCTTTAATCTTTAATCCACTTAGGATAGAAGGAATAAATCCACCGATAACAACTAGACCTAGGATACTAGCACCAACTTGTAATGCTTCAAATGATCCAGCTCCAGAAACGTCAGCCATGATAGCTGTACCTTTCTTATAAGCATAGTTAGCGATTGGCCAACGAATAACGAATGTGAATAAACTTGGAATAATCGCTGTTAAGATTGATAAGTAGTTTTGTTCTTGAGCTAATGAAGCTGTAATAATTGAGAAAATAGGTGTTAAGATAACGGCTGAAATTGTATCACCGATACCAGCTAAAGGACCCATTAAAGCAACCTTTAAGCTATCACCAACTTCACCTTGATAATCTTCTTCAAGAGCGATATCTGCACCGAAGATTAAAGCACTTGTCCATGGGTTTGTATTATAGAAAACCATGTGTCTTTCAAGGTTACGGCAACGTTCTTCATTGTCATCATATAATTCTTTGATTACAGGAACCATAGAATATGCATAACCTGCAGCTTGCATACGTTCATAGTTCCAGCACCATTGTAATGCCCAGTTATGACGAGTAATCGCTTTCTTCTTAGCGCCTTCGCTTAATTTAACATTTGTTCTTGCCATACTTAGTTACCTCCAACTAATTTTTGACCCTTAGCAGATAAGTATAGAGCTGCTGTAGCTACACCGATGATAGCTAGGCCAATTGTTGTAACACCCATATATGCATATAGGGCATATCCAAATACCATAAATGGCCAATATGTCTTGATATCCATATAAGATAGTAATAATGCAAATCCTACTGCTGGTAATGCTTTACCTACGATAGATAAACCATTAGAGATCCAAGTAACTTGGTTAGCAAAATCTGCTAATACTTGTAACTTGTCGCTTAGTAATACACCAACAAATACAGGAATGAAACGAGCTAATGCCCAAGGTAATGTACCAAGTAATGTCCAAGTTTCAAACTTAGGAATGTTATTTTCTGCTAATGCATTATCTGCAGCATGTTGGAAAATTGTAGTTGTTGAACGTCCTAAGATATCCATTTGTGTCATTAGTAAGCCAAGAAGTGTAGCCATTGTTAAGCCATATTCATAACTTCCAGCTTGTTTACCGGCAATAACACCAAAAATTGCACCAGTGATGTAGTCAGGAACTGTAGCACCACCATAAGTGTAGAAACCGATGCTCATTAGTAAGCAAGTTGCACCAACTTGGAAACCTAATGTAACATCTCCAATAAGTAGGCCTGTAACGAGTCCGCTATAAAGCGCATTACGAATATTGATACCAGACAAAGCAATTAGCATTCCGATACCATTCCACAGACCAAGTAAAATAGCTAATAATACTGTGTTCATAAAATGAACCTCCCTTTTCTCAATGATAGCGCTTTCTTTTTTTATTTTCAATAAATAGTTACTATGAAAAAACATCCTAACTATTTTTTAATATTGTAACCTTCGCTATCATTAGCAACCTCATTATAACATGCACGCATATAATTTACATGCATTCATGATATTTTCACGATTTTTTCATCTACCTAGATTTTCTAATAATTTATACATTCTAATCTTTGTATCTTCGTTTGTTAAATCCGTAAACATTTCATATGTCACACCTTTAAAACCTATATCAACGATATATGGTGAATATCCGTTGGTGTAACAAATTAATACAGATTTATTTGTATTTAATGCACTAATATACGAACTAAATGTTTCTTTTGGACTAAAAATCAAGTTATATCCACCTAGAACTAACTTTGAAATATTAATTTCTGGTTCTAATTGTTTTTTAGTCGCAATATATTTTGCTCGTACCTTTTTACCAATTTCAATTGTTTCTAATTCTCTTTCTGTTAAGTCATCAGGTAAATTAGATAAATCAACAGGTTTATTTGTATATTCTAATCTGAAGATATGGTTTTCAAATTGCATATTTTCTATTTCATTTTTACCGGCAGATTGTTTTAATAAGCGCATTACTTCCCACACTAGTTTGTTTCCTAGTTGTTCTACACCTGCATAATCTTGTGATGAGCGTGTAAAACGTGTAGAAATATCTCCTGCTGCACCTTGAAAGAACATAAAGAATTCATCAGGATAAAATTCTTTTAATTTTTGAATGACATATCCTGGATACTCACTAGAAAAATAAGGTGTATCACCACTTAATATTGTTGGATGACAATTGTAAACAATTAATGTTCCTAGTCTTTTTTCTTTATCTGACAATTCAAATAAATCTAAAAATATATTTGGTGTTTCATGATGTGATATACGGCTCTTACCAACTTCATCAAAGAATACATGTTTATGTGAAATATATAGTCTAGTTTGTGTAAATTCAAAACTTTTAATCGCACTCCATAATGTATTAAATAGTTGTTTATAGTAAGTTTTATCACCAGCATATCCTGCAAAATGATCATGTGTACAACTAATCTGTACAATGATTTGTTTGCCCGTATACTTACGATACTTTTCAATTAACTCTTGTTGTAAAGTTAGTCCTTCTGATACACCTAAATTATCTAATACGCATAGATAGATTTCTCTTTTGTTATCTGCTAGTCCTAATATCCTTGCATATAAGTCATCATGAAAAGTAAATATATCATCTACTTGTTGAATAAAACCTGCTTGCTTAACTGGTTTTAATGGATTGATGCATACTTCTTTAAATCCGATTTTCATAAATTATCTTCCTCTTTCGCTTATCCCATCAAAAGAAGAATAAATATATTAATCCCAGTTATATACCTTATTATCTTTTAATGTTGTTAGCACTTTGTAGTTATCGTCTATCACTATAATATCAGCGTCATAGCCTCTAAGCAACTGTCCTTTTGTATTTTCTATACCAAGGAATGTTGCTGGATTCTTTGTGGCAGCGTTAATGATTGTCACTTCATCCACTCCAGCTATTTCTATCATTTTTCTTACTTCATCAATCAATTTATTCGAGCTACCCGCAAGTTTTCCACTTGGTAAATATGCACAACCATCTTCTTTCACTTCTACGATAGCTAAGCCTTTTTCATATCTTCCCATTGGTAAGCCTTTAACTTGAACAGAATCTGTAATCAAAATCAATTTATCTTTACCTTTTGCTCTAGCTAAGATTTTTGCTGGAACAAAATTTACATGGACCCCATCTCCAATAAGTTCAGCATACATATTATCTAGGGATAATGCAGCACCTACTACTCCTGGTTCTCTATGATGTAATCCTTTCATACCGTTATATGTATGAGTAAAACTACTAGCCCCATCAAGAGAAGCTTGTACGCACTCTTCATAACTTGCTCCAGTATGTCCCAAAGCAACTTTAATACTATTTCCCTTACACCATTTAATCGTCGTATGATTCTCATCCATTTCTGGAGCAATCGCTACAACATTGATTTTCCCTCTAGCTAGCTTTTGCCATTTTTGCATTACTTCAATAGATGGTTTAACAAGTTGTGTTAGTTCTTGTGCACCACGATATTCTGGAGAAATTAATGGTCCTTCAATATGAATCCCAACAATCTCTGCACCACCCGTTCCTTCATCCATAATATCTGCAAGTATTGGAAAAGACGCGTCTAAATCTTCCATTGCGGCTGTTGATGTGGTTGCTTCAAAAGATGTGCATCCTTCTTTTAATAAATCATATGCCCACTCTCTCATGCCATCGCGAGTCACTTCATTACATGTCATTCCTTTATAACCGTGACAATGTATATCAATTAACCCAGGTAAAATTCTATTATTTCCATAATCAACAACATTTTCTTTAGAACCATATGGATAGATTTCTTTAATCTTTCCATCTTCTATTTCTATTGCGGCTTTCTTAAATGATTCGTTCAACCATATTCTAGTGCTTTGTATAATCATATTAGAAATGTTTTACCTTTCCTTCATATGCTTTATAAATTGCGTCATTATCGAAACCATCCACATTTTGTGATTGTAATACAGGTGCTTTAATACCTTCTTTATCTAATATTTTAATTGCTTCAGTAACAATAGTATTTAATAAGAACATAGAAGAAATAGATGATGAAGGACCCGTTTTAATTGATCCTATTTGCATCATGCAATCGCCTTCAGCACAACAATTATCTAGAATTGCATCTACACACTCAAATAGTCTCTTTCCACTAGGATGTCTAGATGTTGTGATTTTTGATTGTTCAAGATTTGTTACAGCGATTGTAAAGATACCTTCTTTTTGACAACGCATAGCCATTTCAATAGGCACTGCATTTCTACCAGAGTTAGAAGTAATAATCATAATATCGCCTTTTTGAATATTATATTGATCATAAATGATATCTGCTAAGCCACTAAGCTTTTCAATCGCACCAGATCTTTGTGCACCAAAAGCAGTTAATGTATCAGGATCTAACATCGCATCTACATTTCCTAGCCCACCAGCTCTAGCAAATAATTCAATACCAACCATGTGGGAATGACCTGTACCAAAGGTATGAATAACATGTCCTGTTTTAATATTTTCAGCAAATTTCTCCGCTAAAACAAGAATAATATCCTTATTTACCTCATAGTCTTTATGCAATACCTCTGTTATTTTTTGCATATATTCAAATTCATCGTACATTATTATTTCCTCCAATTGTTTATCTACCTTAAATATAAACTTTAAGGATAAAATTTCAACAGGAATATTTCATGAATTTGTGTCGGGTGTATTATAATAATCAATACATAGAGGGAGTTTATTTTATGAACCAATTAACAATTATTATTTGTATCGTTGCAAGTATTGCTATAAGTCTATTTTCAGGTAAACAAGCAAAAGATTATAAGAAACATGTTGAAGAATATAAAGCCACAACAAAGGATTATAAGAAAGTAGCTTTCTTAAAATTCCCTGCTATCATGATTGGAATCATGACAGTTCTAGCAATTATTATCATGATTTATGGTTTAAGTATTGAAGCTGATTATATTTGGATTGGCCTATTATTAATTGTTATGTGCATTACAGAATTTATTTCTTTACCTCAAAGATTTGTTCTTTATTACAACGAATCAAGTTTCTTAGGTGAAAATGGTAAAGTACTATACCGTAACATTAAAGGATATGAATTTAGAAAGATTCTACCAACTAGAGGATCTGTAACAATTAAGCTATATAGTGGTGATGACATCATTGTAACTAATCCTGTTTATTCTTGTATTCAAGAACAAATTGCACTAGCTAAAGCAAAGAAAAAAGAATTGAAAGAGAGTAAGAAGAAACATGCAGCTTAAGTTATACCGCTACTTAACATGGGGCTCTCTAGTAATGGCAATTGTCTTACTAGGAGGAGCTGCATATATTCTCTTTAACCATGCATTATTTACTAGCCTATCTAAAGCATTAACATTTTATGTCATTATCGCTTTAGTAATCACATTAATCTATAAATTCTTAGAGAATAATATTGATAAAATTCTCTTACAAAGAAAAGTGTTTAAAGGCGAAGTCGTACTAGCAAATATCAAGAGTTATAAGTATTTGACTGCATTTAGAGATAGTGGATTTAGAACATATTTATTAATGCAATTTGAAGTAACATATTATGATGAAAACATGCAACCACATCCTGCTACTATCATTGAGAAAATGAACAAAGATTGTACTTCTATCCCACTAGGTTCACTCTATATGACTTATGATGCTAAACATCCTGATAACGGTATGTTTGTACAAAACTTCTTAATTTCTCGTGTACCAGAACTTATGCCACTTGTACAAAAATATGAAAATACTAAATCAATCAACATTAAATATTTAGATGTACATTATGATAATGGACTAGTGATACAAACATTCAAAGATGCTCTAAAACAAAACGAAGAAAAACAAAAAGAATCTAAGTAAGGTTAATCTTGCTTAGATTTTTTCTTATAGAACTTCTTCGCTAAATCTATATATTTTTGTAATGCAAGGGATGCGGGTTCCTTATATACCATTCCATATTCTCTTTTCCATCCAGTATTTAAAGGCTTGACCACTATTTTTTCAATAGAATAGATAAATGGATTAGCTGTAAGTAACAGTTCTGTCGTACCAATACAACCAAAAGCTACATCAACTTGATTATCTACATCATCTCTCTCCACAAGATTATTTTCGTAACCTTTAAATGCAATTTTTAATTTCTTTTGATATGAATCTTTAATCATTATTGGATACATAAATAGAACATATTCTTTTATATCTTCCAATTGAATTTCTTTTTTCTTTGCTAATGGGTGATCCTCGTCCATCGCAATCATATAAGGGACTTTCACTAAAGGAATATACTTTGTATCACGAACGGCATAAGATGCTAAATCAAATGTTTCAGCCACATCTTGTATATCATGATCTACGCGCCATTCACCAGAGTGATTGGGATGAGCTATTCGTTTCAATTCTATTTCGGGGTACTTTGTAGAAAACAATTGATTTACTGGATCTAAAATCACTTGATGTTCTCCACTACCAATGCGTATAACTTGTTTTTGAGATAGTTGATGACATTTTTCCAGCAATACTTTTTTCTCATCTAATATCCGAGTAATTCCTTCATAAAATATTTTTCCTTGCTCGGTTAATTCTACACCAGATTTTTTTCGTACAAACAAAGCAAAACCTACTTCATTTTCTAAAGAATTTATTTGTTTAAGCATCGCTTGTTTGCTCACAAAAGATTCTTTTTCTGCCTTAGAAAAACTTCCTAAATCACTTACTTTTTTAAATATATATAGTTGTTCATCATTCATAGTTTAACTATATCATTTTTCGGTAACTTTTAGTTACTACAGTGACAATTTATTGGTCATTCCTTCAAAGATTCATCATTTTTATAATATTTTCGAGATGTATTGTGAATTTTATCTCAAGGAGGAAAATAATGAATTACAAAAAATTAAGTGTTCTTTTACTTTGTGGAATGATGTTAGTAGGATGTTCTACAAAAAAGGAAGAAAGTAGTACTGGAGTCTATACTCCAGGAACATACTCTGCTACAAGCAGTGGTAGAAATGGTGATGTGACTGTAAATATTACTGTTGACGCTAATGAAATTACTAACTTAACAACAGAGCATGAAGAAACTAGTGGTATTGGTGACTCAGCTATTGAAGAATTAACGACATTTGTTTTAGAAAATCAAGCTATCCCAAGTGATACAGTAACTGGTGCAACAATTAGTTCTAAAGCATTCATTGAAGCATTAACAAGTGCCATTGAAGAAGCTGGTGGAGATCCTAGCTCTATGACTAGTGCTGTTTCTTCAACAAGTACAACAGAAGATTATGAAACAAGTGCTGATATTGTCATTATTGGTGCAGGAGCTGCAGGTATGACAGCTGCTGTAACTGCAAGTAATGAAGGAGCATCAGTTATCTTATTAGAAAAAAGTAGTACAACCGGCGGTAATACTCCAGCTGCTGCAAATGGCGTTAACGCTGCCGATTCTAAAGTCCAATTAGAAAATGAAGATTATATAAATGCGAATGCTAGTGTTGAAGGATTAGAAAATTTACAACTTCAAAACGATGATGCTAGAAGTAATTTAGTACAAGCATTTGCCGAAAACTCAGGTGAAGTAATCGATTGGCTAAATGACTTAGGAGTAGAGTTCGAAGTAGAAATCAGTGAAGACGACCGTAATGCCGTACAAAATTATTATATGTTACAAGCTAGAGCTGATGGTTCTACTGGTATCACAATGACAAATGCTGTAGCTAAAGCCTTAAAAGATACAGATGTAAACTTATATTTGAATGTAGATGCTCACACATTAGTACAAGATGAAAATGGTGCAATTTGTGGTGTTATTGCGACTGATTCTAATGGAAATGAAATTACTTTCTCTGCAAAAAAAGTACTTATCGCAACTGGTGGATTTGGTCATAATCAAGAGTTACTAGCGAAATATAATCCTAGCTTAGCAAATGCAACGACAGATGAAATTGCTCCAACAACTGGAGAAGGATTAGAAATGGCATTAGCAGTAGGAGCTAAAGCTGTTAATTTAGGCGATATTCAAACATTCCCTGTAGTAGCTGAAGGTTATGGTATGGTTACTCCTAATAAGCTTCCTGGTGGATTTAAAGTTAGTGCAGTTATTGTTAATGATAATGCCGAACGTTTTACTACTGAAGGATTTGAAATTGGCGATGCCATTCTAGAACAACCTAATGGTAATGCATATATGATTTTCACCGAAGAACAAATGAATGATGATTTACAAAAGATGTATGATGCAGGATACATTTCTTCTGCAGACACTGCAAAAGAATTAGGTGAACTATTAGGACTTGATGGTGATAAGTTACAAGAAACAGTAGATGCTTACAACGAAGATGTAAGTGATGGTACAGATGATGCATACCAAAAAGAAAATCCTATTACTTTAACTGGTAAGCTATATGGATTCAAATATGGTGTTGGTGCACATTATTTCATGGGTGGTATCTTGATTAATGAAAATACTCAAGTACTCGATGAAAATGAGCAACCTATTGAGAATCTATATGCTGCTGGTGAAGTTACTGGTGGTTTCCATGGAACACAAAGAATTGATGGTTCTGGTATTGGCGATTCATTTGTATTCGGAAGAATTGCCGGAAAAGAATTAGCTAAAGTTACACAAGATTAAATCAATCAAAAGATAATCAGATAGATGTATTTCTATATGGTTATCTTTTATTTTACGGAAATAAGTATAACGATTCGGAAATAAGCGCTATTATTCGGAAATAAATCGGAAATTATTCGGAAATTCAATTGGAAATATCGATCATTTCTACTATACTAATCTTAGAATAGGAGTGAAAGCTATGACTAAAACAGTTAGTGTAAAACAAATTGCCGAAAGTTGGGGTTTATCTGTAAGAAGAATCACTCAATTATGTAATGATGGTGAAATTAAAGGTGCATTCAAAGATGGTAAATCTTGGAAAATACCACAAAATGCTTCAAAACCAAATTTTCTTCGCACAAATCATTCAAACAAGCACACACAAACTACATTATTACCTTGTCCTATTGGCATAACATCTTATAAAGAAGTTTCTTCAGAATGTTATTATGTGGATAAAACACTTATCGTCAAAGATATTATTGATGATCATAACAAAGTCACTCTATTCACTCGTCCTCGTAGATTTGGTAAAACACTAACAATGGATATGCTCAAAACTTTCTTCGAAAAGACAGATGAAGATACTTCTATTTATTTTTCTAATCGAAAGATTTGGCTATGTTCAGATTCTTATAAAGCTTATCAAGGTTCATATCCTGTTATATTTCTTTCTTTCAAAGATGCGCATCAAAGTTCATGGAAAAACATGTGTGAAAGTCTTTCATTAACAATTCGCAACGAATTCAAAAGACACATCAACATTTTAGAAAATGAATATATTTCAGAAGTAGATAAAGATTTCTACAACAAAATGTTAAAAGGTGAAGTGTCCGAAGTGGAGTGTGAGCTATCACTTGGTATACTCTCCCATATTTTGGCTGACGCATATAAAACACGTGTCATAGTAATTATTGATGAATATGATACTCCTATACAGCAAGGTTATAGTAATGGTTATTACGATGAAGTAATTTCATTTATGAGAAATCTATTTTCTAGTGTATTAAAAGATAACACTGCGTTAGAATTTGGGATATTGACTGGTATTTTACGTATTGCGAAAGAAAGCTTATTTAGTGGTTTAAATAATCTTGTAGTTAACACAATACTTGATGAAAAATATTCAGAATATTTTGGCTTTACTACTTTAGAAATAGAGGAAATGGCTAATTATTATAAACATACAGATAAAATTAATGAAATGAAAGATTGGTATGATGGCTATATGTTTGGTAACTCTGAAATTTATAATCCTTGGTCTATCATCAATTATTTCAATAACAATTGTGTACCAAAAGCATTTTGGTCACGAACAAGCAGTAATGATTTAATTCTAGATATCATCAAAAATAGCAATTTAGAAATACAAGAATCTTTAACTAATTTATTACAGCAAAAACCTATTCATGCGGTTGTGGATACAGATATCATCTATCCAGAAATTAAAACTTCTGAAGATACAATTTATAGTTTTCTTTTAATGACAGGATATTTAAAAATAGAAAAGATTATCAACACACTAGACGATAATCCTATATGTAATCTACTTATCCCTAATAAAGAAATAAAGCAAGTTTTTAAGAAAGAAGTTTTAGATCATTTGTCTAAAAATATAAATCAAACGATTATCCGTGATTTTCAGCTTGCTATCAAAACCAATAATACAGATGCTTTGCAAAACGTATTACGCCAATATCTTCTTGCTTCTGTAAGTAGTTTTGATACAGCACATGAAGACTTCTATCACGGTCTAATGCTTGGGCTACTTGCAATTATGTCTGATGATTATTTGATTACTTCTAATAGAGAATCTGGTGAAGGAAGATTCGATGTTCTTTTACAGCCAATTTTCTTAAATCATCCTGGTATCATTATGGAATTTAAAGCAATCAAAGACGCAAGTGAAGAACAATTATCAAAATCTGCTAAAGAAGCATTACTGCAAATTCAAAACAAAAAATATACTACTAGCCTAATTACTAACGGTGTAACGAATATTCAAATTTATGGCATAGCTTTTTGTAAGAAAAAAGCTACAGTAAAAATGTTATCTATACAAAAATAGAACCAGTTCTCCTGATTCTATTTTTTTCTTGTAACATTCTTAGCAATTGTTTGAATCACTATTTTTTCAT
>CAVCUC010000011.1:0-40986 GCA_963605225.1 bacterium | reverse complement strand
CCCACTAAGTTGACCCACTATAACTTTGAGTTTCCCACTCTAAATTTGGTTACCCTAGTTTTGTAACCAAAGTGACATTTTCTTTATATCTTATGACATTCAATGATTTCTTTTGTGTTTGTTGTTTGTCTACTTGTTAGTTCGTAGTCATCATATTCGATTTCACCTGATTGATTATCATATGGATCATCACGCATATATTTTTTAGGTGGATCAAACTCGTTACATACATCATTGTTCGCAACCATTCTAAATGGATCTAGATTACCGAAGTAGAAGTCATGTAATTCTAGTTTACTAGCTCTATATGCTGAACCACCAAAGCTAGGATCAGCGAATAACCAACCATAAGGTTCTACATAAAACATAGCCCAATCATGGCAACTCGCTTCATTTACTTTCGTATATAGACCACTTTGGAAGTGGGCAGGTATGCCTGCTATTCTACATAAAGTGATAAATAATAATGCTTGTACACCACAATCTCCTTTAAGAGAAGCACCTACATAATCACCAATAAAAGGTAATGTAATATATTTACGCATAAAAGAGTAAGTAACATTCTTTGTACAATAATCATAGAAGCTTCTAGCAATTTTTAAAGGATCTTTTTCGTTACCTTTTAGTTCACTTGCTAATGTTTTAAGTAATGGAGTAAAAACAATTGCTGGGTATTTTTCATCTGTATATTCGTTATAAGAAGAAACTGTACCAGTAGTTAATGCAGTATATTTAGCTATGCAATCATATTCATACTCTACAAAGAAAGGATGATTTTCTTGCATGACTTCTTCAAAATAAATCGTACGACTATTTGCATTAGAAACATAAGTTAGTTCACTAGAAGTATGATCTAATATTTTTACATTTTGAATATTCATGCACTCACTAGGTACAGGTAAATGTACATGAACTTTCTTGTTAGGGATGAAGGCATCATCGTTAATTTGAATAGAAGTTCTAACTTTGAAATGATAAGCACTTGATCCTTTTTGTTTCATTTCCTTCATGTTTTCTTCTAATAAACTAAAGTGCTCATCATGGTCTTCAATATTCGCTCTTTTAGCAATGTCAGGATAAACTTTCTTCATGGTATCAAAGAAGCGATGAGATAAATGTTCTTTACCATCTACATAAATCCAATCTACTTTTTCATTTCTTACCCATTCATTTAATTCTTCTAATGTGAAATCTGGTATTTCTTTTTGAATGATTTCTAATCCTTCAGTAATAGAATAAGGATATTCTAAAGGTAATTCTTTTAATACAATCTTTTCAAATTCTAATCTATCTTTTATACAAGATACTGTCTTTTCATCATTTAAGTGTTTATCAATTAATTCTTGAGCTCTTTTAAAATCACCAAAATACTTTGCTTTTAGGATGTCTTCTGGAAGAGACATGCATAGGGATTCAAATGTTTTCATATTAGAAATCCTTATTCATATAAACACTATGATCTAGTTTATAAATCGTAAAATGATTTTCTTCTAAGATAGCATATGTACGAGGGTGATTTTCTTTTGGTAGTGAGATTGAACCTGGATTAAACAAATATACACCATTATCATTTACTCCTGCTGTAGGAATATGTGTATGACCAGATAAGAAAATAGAACCTGGTTTTAGTGGTGGTAAGTTTACTGGAGTATAAACATGTCCATGACTCATACATACTTTATGTTTCTTTGTTAAATAAAAATAATTTGTTGTACTAAGTAATGGAAAACCTAATACCATTTCATCTACTTCTCCATCACAATTTCCTCTAACACTAATGATTTCAGTAGTAAGAGATTTAATGATTTCAATAACTTTCTTTGGGGCATAATCTTCAGGTAAATCATTTCTAGGACCATGATATAAGATATCACCACAACAAAGAATGGCATCTGCTTGATGATATAGATAACTTTCTTTTAGAGCTTCTGCTCCACTTAATGATCCATGTATATCGGATACGACAAGATATTTCATAATAAGTACTCGCTTTCTATAAGATTATTTTAGACAATCTTTTACTGTTTTCAATGTATAATGTTTGAGGATTTCGTTGTATCAAATAGAACGACAGAAGGATTAGATATGAAAGAAAAGAAGTGTATTGTAATAGGCGTTACAGGTGGTATTGCGGTATATAAAATATGTTCACTTGTTTCTAGCCTAAAAAAACAAGGTTATGAAGTCATTGTTTTAATGAGTGAAGCTGCACAAAAATTTGTTACACCATTAACATTTCAAACATTAAGTGGTAGTAGGGTAGTGACAGATATGTTTTCTGTTGATTATGAACCGGATGTGCATCATATTTCGATTGCAAAAAAAGCTGATGTATTTGTTATCGCTCCAGCAAGTGCAAATACTATTGCAAAAGTAGCTAATGGCATTGCGGATAATATGCTTACAACAACATTTTTAGCTGCTAAATGTAAGAAATTAATTGTTCCTGCAATGAATACAGGAATGTTAGAAAATGAAATTACACAAGAAAATATTGCTAAGTGTAAAAAGCATGGCATGTATGTTTTAGAAAGTAATTCAGGATATTTAGCTTGTGGCGATACAGGCAAAGGTAGAATGCCAGAAGCAATAGAAATAGAAGATAAAATTAAAGAATTACTAGAAGAAGATCAATTTTTAAAAGGAAAGAAAGTATTAATTACAGCGGGCCCAACACAAGAAGCTTTAGATCCTGTTCGTTATTTAACAAATCATAGTACAGGAAAGATGGGCTATGCTTTAGCGAAAATGGCTCGTAATTTAGGAGCAGAAGTGACACTAGTTTCAGGAAAAACAAACCTAGAACCGATTCGTGATGTCAATATGATTCAAGTGACTAGTGCTAAAGAAATGGCTGAGGCTGTATTTGCATACAATAAAACAAGTGATGTGATGATACTTGCGGCTGCCGTAGCAGATTTTACACCAAAAGAAATCGCAGACAATAAGATTCATAAAACAGGTGAAGGCATGAATCTAGAACTAGTGAAAACAACAGATATCTTAGAAACAATTGGAAAAGAAAAAAGAGAAGGTCAAATTCTGATTGGATTTGCAATGGAAACTGAAAAACTTCTTGAATCTGCGAGAAAGAAATTAGAAAAGAAAAATTGTGATTACATCGTAGCGAATAATCTTAAGGAACAAGGTGCGGGATTTGCCTATGATACAAATAAAGTCGCAATTATATCTAAAGATGATGTAAAAGAATATCCTTTATTATCAAAACAAGATGCGGCTAGAGAAATTCTTAATTATTGCGTGAGAGGAAAATAAAATGATTTTAACTGTAGATATAGGCAATACCAATATTGCCATGGGCCTTGTGGATGATGAGAAAGTATATGGTACATTTCGTTTGACCACAAAGACACCACGAACAAGTGATGAATTTGTCATTGCTCTATCTTCCTTCTTTATGAATTCAGAAATTATGAAACATCAAGTAGATGATGTCATTATTTCTAGTGTAGTTCCTCAAGTGATGTATTCATTTACTTCTGCAATCATTAAATTTTTAAAGAAAGAACCAATTATTATTGGTCCTGGTATTAAAACAGGAGTAAAGATACAAACAGAAAATCCTAAAGAAGTAGGTGCAGATAGAATTGTGGATGTTGTGGCAGGACACGAAAAATATCATTCTTCTTGTATTGTGATTGATTTTGGTACAGCAACGACATTTGATTATATTTCTAAAGATGGTGTATTTAAGTATTGCATTATCACTCCTGGTATTCGTATTAGTGCAAATGCTTTAACAAGCCAAGCTGCTAAACTACCAAATGTAGAAATTCAAAAACCTAGTTCAATACTTGGAACAAATACAATTTCTGGTATGCAAGCTGGTATTGTATATGGGTACATTGGTGCTGTTGAATACATCATTAAGACAATGAAGAAAGAGTTAAATGATTTAGATTGCCCTGTGATTGCGACTGGTGGTCTAGGAAAAATCATAGCGAGTGAAACAGATATGATTCATGACTATGATCCAGACTTAGCTTATAAAGGAATGTGGAAAATCTATAAATTAAATAAAGAAGTGGCTTAGCACCACTTCTTTTTAAAAGAAATTGTAGATGATTGTCATGAATAATATGCCAAATGTTGCGCCACCTAAATGAGCTTTCCAACCAACTCCAGGCATAAAGTTCAAAGAAACATTGATTAATATAGTAATGAGTAATGAAGTATTTTGTGTAATTCCTTCAATACCATAGATTAAATAAATTAGGATTAGTTCTACAGCAAGTAGGCCATATATACCAGAACTTAAGCCACCACTAATGACATAGCCTTTTTCTAGTAATACAGCAAATATATTTCCTAGAATGATGGATCCAAATAGTAATATCGCAAAACCTAGATGACCAAAGATATATTCAATCGTTGTGCCAATTGAGTATAAGCAATATAAGTTCATGATTAAGTGATATAGAGACATATGTACTAGTCCTGCTGTAAAAAAGCGATAACATTGTTTCCAACCACCAATATATGGTGTAGATAATGCTCCAGCATGAATTAAAGCAGATTCACTATTTTCTCTTTTTTCTAGATGCTTGATATAAAGAAAATTTACTAGTGCTGCTAGCATCGTTAGATATGTAACAAAAGGCATATTTTTCCTCCTAGTGACAAGTTTTTCATTTTGTTTTCTGTTATGATTATAGGATACAAAGGGGAAAGAATCTATGTTTTCAAAAAAAGATTTGAGCAAGTATCTAGACGTAAGAGAATCAAGACAAGTGATTAAATTAATAGAAAACGAAGATGTTCAATGGACAGATTTTGATGATAGTGAATATCCGCTAATTAATATAGATGCAGAAATTTTTGATGAAAATATTGATGATGTGATTCATACAAAAGTTACGATTGATTATAAAAGTGGGCTAATCAGAAGAGGTGGATGTTCTTGTTCCTACATCACTAAATATGCTAGACCTTGTGTACATATGTGTACTGCAATTTATGATTTTTTAGAGAGAGTTGAAGAAGGCGTCTTTGTCCTTCGTGGTAGTGGAAAAAGAAATTCTGATTATCGCATTACACAAGCATTACAAGAGTTAACTAATCCTAGATTAAATAATGATAATGATTTTGATGTTGTGGATAAAAGTGGTGATGTTCATTTGTATAGTGAGATTAAGCTACCAGAGTCTTATGATTTTTACGAAAGAGATGAAAACTATATTAAAGTGAGTTTCAACTTATCTAAAGGTAGTCATAAATCATATGTCATTAAAAATATAAGTGAGTTTCAAAAACATATTGTACACGAATCAAAATATGTTCTAGGAAAAGATTTTGAAGTTACTTTATGTATGGATTCTTTTGATGCGGTGAGTTTACCTTTAGCGAAATTTATTGTTTCTTTACCAAGTGTTGGTGATAGTTATACTGGTGAAGGTCGATACTATGGCTATTATGCTAGTAATGGTGGTGGCGTAGATGTAAGTCGTGAATTGACTTTAAAAGGTAAATATCTAGATGATTTTATGAAGGCTGTAGAAGCTACTGGTGTATCTGTATATCATACAAATAAAAATCGTAAACATGCAGAAACATATCAAATCATTGACGGTAAGATGAATATCAATACGAGTATTAAAAAGGTTTCTGATGGATATGAATTAAATGTAGAAAATAAGCACATCTATTTAGGAAAGAAATATTACTACACTGTTGATGATGGAAATAATGAGATTATCCGTTCTAAACAAGATAAGAAATTATATAGCTTTCTTCATTCAATACAAGGATATGAAAATGAAGAGGTATTTATTTCTGATGATGACATGAAGTCTTTTACAAACTTAATTTATGATAAGTTAGAAAAAAATACATATCTTAAGAAAGAGAATTTCTTACCAGAAGCTTATGCTTTACCAAAACCAGAATTTGAATTTTATCTAGATATGCCTCAAGAAGGTATGATTACAGCAGAAGTCTATGCAATATATGGTGATAAAAAATATAATGCATTAGAAACACCTAAAAAGAATATTTATGAAAGAAATGAACTAGAAGAAAAGAATATAGATCGTTTTATGTCTCAATTCTTTAATTCTTTTGATATAGAACATGATAAATGGGCAATTATCAATGATGACGATAAAATCTATGAATTATTAACCGATGGTGTAGAAAGCTTAAAAGAAAAGGGAAAAGTATTTGTTTCAGATTCACTTAAAAAATTAACAATACGACCAATGGAAAGATTCTCTGTTGGTGTATCTGTACAAAGTGATTTATTACAACTTGATTTAAATACAGATAAACGAACACTTGAAGATTTAGCAGATATCTTGTCTCGCTATACACCAAAGAAGAAATATTATCGTTTAAAAAATGGTAGTTTTGTGACTATTGATGAAGATAGTGAGCTTGAGATATTAAGTAAACTAGCAGAAGATTTACAATTAACGACGAAAGATATTAAAAAGGGAAAAGTGAATATTCCTAAGTATAGAGCTTTATATTTAGAAAAAATGAATGAAGAAACTAGCTTAGAAATTAGTCGTGATGAGCATTTTAGAGATTTAATTCAAAATATTGAAGATATTAACCAAAAGGAATTCCCTGTTCCTGATTCTATTAATGCGTCGCTACGAGAATATCAAAAGGAAGGGTATGAATGGTTATGTCGTTTACAAGCAAATGGTTTTGCGGCATTACTCGCCGATGAAATGGGTTTAGGTAAAACATTACAAGTCATTACTTTTATGGCTTATGTTCAAGATAAAAAGAGAAAGCTTGTCGTTTGCCCAGCATCACTTGTTTATAATTGGGCTAGTGAAATAGAAAAGTTTGCGCCTACATTAAGCTATGTGATTGTTTCTGGAGCACCTGAAATACGTAAACAAGCAATTGAGAACTCTAAAGAAGGAGATATCTTAATTACTTCGTATGATTCTTTAAAAAGAGACTTTGATTACTATGAAAAGATGCATTTTTCTGTAGAAGTTATTGATGAAGCACAATTTATTAAGAATGCAAATACACAAGCTGCTCAAGCAGTCAAAGAAATTGTAAGTGACTTTAGGATTGCTTTGACAGGTACTCCTATTGAAAATCGCTTATCTGAATTATGGAGTATATTTGATTATTTATTACCAGGATTCTTATATCGTTATCGTTACTTTAAATCAAACTATGAATCACCAATTGTAAAAGATCATGACGTCATACAAGAAGAAAAGTTACGGAATATGATTGCGCCATTCATCTTAAGACGTTATAAGAAAGATGTGTTAAAAGATCTTCCTGATAAGTTAGAAGAAATCTATTATGCACCTCTAGAAGGTGAACAAAAAGAACTGTATGATGCTCGTGTAAGACGTTTGAAAATTACACTTGCAAAAGAAACAAAAGAAGAATTCAATAAGAACAAGATTGCAGTATTAGCAGAACTTACGCGTCTAAGACAAATTTGTTGTTCACCATCACTTGTTTATGACAATTATTCTGGTAATTCAAATAAAGAAGATTTGTGTATTGATTTAATTCATACAGCAGTAGAAAGTGGTCATAAAGTATTATTGTTCTCACAATTTACGAGTATGTTAGAAAGCTTAAATAAACGTTTAACTGAAGAAGGTATTTCTTATTATTACTTACATGGTGGTACAGATAAGAAAGAAAGAGCACGTCTAGTAAATGAGTTTCAAAACAATGATGTTTCTGTATTCTGTATTTCTTTAAAAGCAGGAGGAACAGGATTAAATCTAACTGCCGCAGATATTGTTATTCATTACGATCCTTGGTGGAATACAGCAGTAGAAAACCAAGCGACAGATAGAACGCATCGTATTGGACAAGATAAAGTCGTTACTGTTTATAAATTAATTATGAAAGATACTGTTGAAGAAAGAATTATCGCACTACAATCTTCTAAAAGTGACTTAGCGAAAGAAATGTTAACAGGAGAAGAAATGGGTAGTACATCATTTACTCGTGAACAATTACTAGATATTTTAGACTAACGGAAGAAGAGACAATTCGTGTGATATAATTAGAATGCTAATTTAAGGAAGGAAGTGTTGTATTTTGTCTATCACTAATTTAAATCTAACACTTGGAAATATACGTTCAATTACTACAATGATTTTAGATATATTAATCATGTGGTTTATTCTCTTTTATGCGATTAAAGTTGTAAAAGGAAATTCACGTACAATCCAAATTTTTAAGGGTGTAATGCTTGTTGTCATTCTAGATTCTATAGCGAAAATCGCTGGATTAAAGACTCTAGAATATTTTATGGATATCTTTATTAACTGGGGATTCCTTGCATTTATTATTATTTTCCAACCAGAAATACGTGCTTTATTAGAGAAGATTGGTAAAACGAATATGTTCTCTCGTATTACAACTTTAACTGGTAGTGAAAAAGAGAATCTTGTAGATCAAATCGTTACAGCGACAATGTTACTATCTAGAGATGAAACAGGTGCTTTAATTTCTATTGAACAATCACATTCTCTAAATGATTATGTCGCAACAGGAACTAGATTAAATTCAGATGTTACAGCAGAACTATTAACATCTATATTTGTTACAAGTACTCCATTACATGATGGTGCTGTGATCATTCAAGGTAATAAGATTGCTTGTGCTAGTGCTTATTTTCCACCAACTAATCTTGAAGTACCTAATCGTTATGGTGCTAGACATCGTGCAGCAATTGGTATTAGTGAAATTACTGATGCGGTTACAATTGTCGTTTCCGAAGAAACAGGTGCGATTAGTATCACTGAGGGTGGTAAGATTTTCCATGTAAATAAACGCCAATTACGTAATTATTTATTACGTGTAATTTGTGGTGAAGAAACTGAAGTACAAGAAAATTCATATCATAGTGAACCTGCTAGAGAAGTAGTGATTTCTGATACAAAAGAAACGAAAGTATCTGAAGAAACAGGTATTTTAAATCGATTAATGTTAAAGAAACAAAGTCCTAATCCTAGTGATACAGGTAAGATTGAAGTGGAAGAAGTTGTCACAAACTTAGCTAGTTCAAATGTTGAAGAAGATTATACGGAAGCTTTGAATAAACATAAACCTGTACAAGAAGAAGCTCCTAAAAAGACGAAAAAGGGATTCTTAAGAAAGAATAAAAAAGAAGTAGATTCTATGGATGTCATTGAAGAAGAAGCTTCAGAAATTAAACTTCCAAAGAAAAAGAAGAGACCTGCACCAAGTTATCCAGAGCAGAATCGTCCTACTCCTATAGTTGAAGAAAAAGTAAAAGAAGAAGTGAAAGAAGAAAAACCTGTAGAAAAGACAGAGTTTGTTCATGATGAATCTTATCAAGAAGATACAGCATTAAGAGAAGATGAAAAGATTTATGATACGACAAAATTAGATTTATCTAAGCTTGTTGGTTTAAATAGTGATTTAGATAAAACATTAAATATGATTGATGAGTTAGATCATGATTCATCGACAAAGAAATCAGGAGGTGACGAGTAATGAGTGAAAATAAAAATCCCCAAGATTTCGATAGTCAAAAAATAGAGTTAGCCAATAAAATTGCTAATCAAAGCAAGAAAGTTGCCAATACTTACCAACATATTGAAGATTTATTATTAAGAATTATTCGTTGGTTTTCTACATTTATTGATAAAACATTATTTAATTCAAAATATACAAAACTTGTATCGTTAATTTTAGCCATACTCATGTATACAATGGTTAATTTTGATTCAAGCACATCGTTATATACAACACCATTAAATTACAGTAAAGATTTAAATGATGTAACAATTACAGCTAAGTACAACAGTGATACTTTTGAACTAACAGGTTTACCTACTACAGCAAATATTACGATTAGTGGTGACGCTTCTAGTGTGACAAGTGCTGTAAATTCTAAAGGTACAGTTGTCGCTAATCTAGAAGGATTAACAGAAGGTACACATGCTGTTAAGCTTACTACAGAAGGATATGGTGATGGTGTTAGTGCAAAAATTGATCCATCTGTTGTCTATGTCACATTAAAGAAAAAGACAACACAACAATTTGATATTTCTTATGACTTTATCAATCAAGATAAGATGGATTCTATTTATAGTGTAGGTACACCAGAATTTGAATATCAAAAAGTTAATGTTAGAGCTTCAAAAGATACATTAGATTCGATTGCCTTTGTTAAGACTTTAATTGATTGTAAAGGTCAAACTGCCGATTTTACACAAGAAGCAAAATTAATTGCTTATGATGTAAATGGTCAACCGGTAAACGCAGATATTGTTCCAGATACGATTACAGTTACAGTACCAGTTACTTCGCCAAATAAAGTTGTTCCTATTGAAGTAGAAGTAACAGGTGAAGTTCCTGATGGACAAGCAATTAGTAGTATTGAAATGGATCAACAAACAGTAACAATCTATGGCTCAGAAAATGTATTAAGCCAAGTAGAAAAAGTTGTTGTTACATTAAATGCTTCTACAATCACAAAGGATTCTACATTATTAAGACCATTAGCTCTTCCAACAGGAGTAAATAGTAGTAGTGTAAATCAAATTACATTAAATGTAATGTTAGGAGAAGGTGTAACAAAGACAATTAATGATGTAAAGATAAGCTATATCAACAATGTGAATAACTATAAGGCTTCACAAGCTGATAACAAGACAACAACATCAGTAACTGTATTTGGTACAGAAGAAAATATTGCGAATATTACAGCAGATGACATCAATGTTTATATCGATATGTCTGAGGCAAAACCAGGAGTAGTTGAATTCCCATTATATGTTGATCAACCTCAAGGTGGATTAGTGAAATATTCATTATCTGAATCTACATATACACTGAATATTTTAGGTGAAACAGATTCAACAGAAACAGAAAATGGAGGAGATGCAAACAATGGGTAAATATTTTGGTACAGATGGTATTAGAGGTAGAGCAAATGAAACTTTAACAGCAGAACGTGCTTTTAAAGTAGGTAGATATCTTGGTTATTACTATAGCCAAAATGGCAAACAAAATATTGTTATTGGTAAAGATACTAGATTATCTAGTGATATGTTAGAAAGTGCATTAGCGGCAGGCATTGCTTCAGAAGGATGTAATGCCTACTTAGCTAGCTTTTGTCCAACACCAATGATTTCTTATCTTGTTCAAAATGAAAATTTTGCTTGTGGCGCAATGATTAGCGCTAGTCATAATCCATTCCATGATAACGGTATTAAAGTATTCTCTAAGGATGGTTTAAAGTTATCTAGTGATGTTGAAAATCTCATTGAACAATACATTGATGGTGAAGTAGATATTGCTTATAAGACAGAAGCAGAAATTGGTAAAGTTGTTTCTTATCCTCATGGCTTAGAACTTTATTTGAATTATATTCATGACACTTTAAATCTTGATTTAACAGGAATGAATTTAGCAGTAGATTGTGCTAATGGTTCAAGTAGTGTGACTGCTGAAAAAGCATTAACACGTTTTGGTGCAAATGTAACAATGATTCATAACACACCAGATGGTATCAATATCAATACACATTGTGGTTCAACGCATCCTGAATCTTTACAAGAATTAGTAAAAGAAGGTAGTTATGACTTAGGTCTAGCATTTGATGGTGATGCGGATAGAATGATTTTAGTTGCTAGTAATGGTGAATTATTAACAGGCGATCATATGTTATATACATTTGGTCGTTACTTCAAAGAAAAAGGCATGTTAACTAATGACACAATTGTTACTACAGTAATGGCAAACCTTGGCTTATTTAAGGCAATGGAAAGAAATGAAATCAAAGTTGCTTCTACACAAGTTGGAGATAAATATGTATTTGAACATATGTGTAAAGAAGATGATATTGTTGGTGGTGAACAATCAGGACATATTATTTTTAAACACATTGAAAAAACAGGTGATGGCTTAGTAACAGCATTAATGTTCTTAAAGGTAATGAAAGAAACAGGTAAAACTGCTCTTGAACTATGTGAAGGATTAAAGATTTATCCACAATTATTAATCAATGTTCCTGTAACAGATAAAAATGTTGCGATGGAAGATGAAGATGTTAAGAAAGCCATTGAAGCAGTAAATACAAGATTAGATGGTAATGGAAGAATCTTAGTTAGACCAAGTGGTACAGAACCATTAGTTCGTGTTATGGCTGAAGCAGAAACAGATGAAATTTGTGAAAGAGAAGTAAATTCCATCGTTGAAATTGTTAAGCAGAAATTTGGACTTTAGTTATGAAAAAAGTAATTTCAATTGTTGAGGATGAAAAAGACCTGAACGAACTTGTAAAAAGATATTTAGAAAAAGAAGGATATGAAGTTCGTGCATATCTTACTTTTGATGAGGCTTCTTTGCATACAAGTGATGAAGATGTACATTTATGGATTTTAGATATCATGCTTGGTGATAAGAGTGGCTTCGATTTGATTGAACAAATTCGCATGAATGATCCTAACGTGCCAGTTATATTCATGTCGGCACGTGATAAAGAATTTGATCGTATTATTGGCTTAGAAAAAGGTAGTGATGACTATATCACAAAACCTTTCTCGCCTAAGGAATTAGTACTAAGAGTAAATAATATCATTCGTCGTACATATAAAGATGAAAATCAAAGATTATCTGTAGATGGATATGAAATTGATGAAAATCAAAGAATTGTTTATGTAAAAAATGAAGTTGTTGATTTAACAACTAAAGAATATGAATTGTTAATGTTATTTGTAAAAAATCGTGGTACAGCATTTACACGTGACGATATTTTACGTAAAGTATGGGAAGAAAACTATTTCGGTAGTGACCGTGTAGTAGACGATACAATGCGTAGATTACGTCGTAAAATGCCTAGTTTAACAATTCATACAATATATGGATTTGGTTATCGATTAGGGTAATATATGAAAAGATTATATCTGTGGCTTAGAGAATTGACACTTTCACAACAGTTATTAACAATTGCATTTTTGCTAGTAACTGTTTTCGCTGTGTTTTTATTAGCATTCTTAACACCACAGATTAATTTATTTTCAGAAACAGAAATGTTTCGTATGTTGCATAATTCGCAAAATAGTTTGGAATACTATTTAGCGATATCAACAGATGAAGATAATATTTCTTTGGATATAGATGCGGATGAAATTGTTCATGCAATCTATGACGTTGACACAAAAGAATTTGATGTAATTGGTAATGGACAATTTTCTGATGAAGAAATTGCTGAAATTAATACGAAGTTAAATCATGCAATTACGAAAACAGAAGATTATTCAGCATATATTGGTACTAGCAGAAGAAATAGAACAAAAGTTTTATATTCGATTACACCAGTTCGTGATAATACGTATTTGATTAGTAAATTGCCTGCTTCTTATGAAGATAATTTTAAATCTTCACTAGTCAGTAATATTGTTGATGTGAATATCTTTGTTGTTATGTTGTTATTTATTTGTTTGATGATGTGGGTTGCGTCCTTAATTCATCCTCTAAATCAAATTAAGACATATATAACAAAGATTAAAAATGATGAGCCTGCATATTTATCAGTAACTAGACGTGATGAAATTGGTGAAGTGGCAGATGCATTAAGAGAAATGGAATTTGAATTATCGAAACAAAATCGTGAGAAACAAGAGATGATTCAAAATATATCACATGACTTAAAAACGCCAATTGCGACTATTAAATCTTATGGTGAAAGTATTAAAGATGGAATTTATCCATATGGTACATTAGAAAAATCAATTGATGTCATCATAGAACACGCTGATCGCTTAGAAAAGAAAGTAAGAAGTTTAATCGCATTAAATAAGATGGGCTATTTACTAGATGATTGCCCTAAAGGAGATACTTTATACATGAATGAAGTCATTGATAAAGTATTGTTATCTTTAAAGGTTATTCGCCCAGAAATTACATTTGAACGCGACGTGGATGAAAATGTTTATTTTCATGGAGATGAAGATCCTTGGAGAATCGTAGTTGAAAACTTAGTCGATAATGCATTACGTTATGCGGATAGTACAATAACGATTTCCTTGCATAAAGGAGAACTATCTGTTAGTAATGATGGTAAACAAATAGAAGAAGATCGTATTAAAACTTTATTTAAACCTTATGAAAAAGGTACAGATGGACAATTTGGTTTAGGATTATCCATTGTATATAAAGTAGTGAATACATATGGTTATCATATTGATGCAGAAAACTTACAAAATGGCGTATGTTTTAGAATCTGGAAAGATTTATCTCGTAACGAAAAGCGTGAAATAGAAAAAGAAAAACGTAAAGAAGAACGGAAAAAAGCACAAGAAAAGAAACAGGAAAAGAAAGAATTATGACAGAATTTGGAATATTCAATGGAGTAAAAACTGCATATCGACATAGTGGAGAAGGAAGAGATGTTATCTTACTCCATGGATGGGGACAAAAGATGATTATGATGAGCCAAATTGAGTCACATCTTCAAGAACATTTTTCTGTTTATAATATTGATTTGCCAGGGCATGGTGAAAGTGATGATCCAAGTAGTGCTTGGTCTGTTGTTGATTATAAAGATTTCTTACGTGATTTTATTGAAAAGAATCATATTGAAAATCCTATATTAATAGGACATTCTTTTGGTTGTCGATTTGCGATACATTACGCTGCAGAGTATCCAGTATATAAGATGGTATTAACTGGTGCTGCAGGAATTAAACCAAAAAGATCAAAGAAAATGGTTTTAAAAACAAAGTTTTATAAGTTAGGCAAATGGTTTTTGTTAAAAACAGGGAATCAAGAAGCTTTAGAAAAGTATCAAGATAAACATGGCTCAACTGATTATAAAAATGCCAAAGGAGTAATGCGTGCTACTTTTGTGAAAGTTGTAAATGATGATGTTACACCATTATTAAAAGATGTTAAGTGTCCTGTTCTTTTGGTATGGGGAGACAAAGATACTGCAGCTCCACTATATATGGGGAAAATGATGGAAGAAACGATGCCTGATGCAGGACTAGCTATATTTGAGGGACAAGATCATTTTGCATATTGGAATGAATATGAGCGATTTAATCGTGTATTAGATGCATTTTTTAAGGGGGATTATTAGTATGTGGCAAACGATGATATGTATTAGTGCACTACTGTTTATACTTGTGCCAGAAAAACATGCATTGCATATGTTTCAACAAAATCGTTATGAATTAACAAGATATACAACTTGGTTAAAAGAAAATTTAGGTTCTATCTTTAAAGAAAATATACTTATTTTAGTTAGTATTGTAATTGTATTTGCTTTATCTTTTGTGCCAAGTATGATGATTCATTATGGTATTAGTATCATTTGTTTTCTTCTTTTTTCTATCTCTATGATTTTAAAAGAAAAGAAAGCAAATTATATTAAACCATTAGTTTATACAGGTAGAGTAAAAAGGCAGATTGCAGTAACTCTTATCTTAGTATTACTTATTGATTTTATTTGTGCTAAATATGTTGGTAGATATTTACCGGCACTATTAATGCTTATTCATTATTATGGTGTATGGTTCATCATTTATTTGATGGCAATCATTACTACTCCAATTGAAAAGTCAGTACAAAATGGTTTTATCTTAGATGCAAAAAAGATATTAAAGAGTCATCAAGGTCTAAAAGTAATTGGTATTACAGGAAGCTATGGAAAGACTTCTACCAAAAACGTAGTACGCGCTGTATTATCACAAAAATATAATACATTAATGACACCGTCTTCATTTAATACACCAATGGGTATTACACGAACAATTAGAGAAATGTTAAAACCAATTCATGAAGTATTTGTTTGTGAGATGGGTGCTGACAAAGTAGGGGATATTACAGAACTTATGGATTTTGTTCATCCTCAAGTTGGTATTGTGACTTCTATTGGTCCTCAACACTTACAAACATTCCATACACAAGAAAATATCATTCGCGAAAAGATGCAAATGATTGAAAAATTACCACAAGATGGTGTTGGTATATTAAATTACGATAACGAATTCATTCGTGAGTATCATATCAATAATCCTGTAAAAATTATTACTTATGGAATCCATGAAGAACATGTAGATTATCGAGCAATTAATATTGAATATCATCCAACAGGATCTACTTTTACAGTGATTCATGAAGATGAACAAATAGAATTAAGTACAAAGTTATTAGGAGAATTAAATATCTTGAATATTTTATCTGCTATAGCTTGTGCAAGATATTTTGGTGTTAGTTGGAATGAAATTCGTAAAGGTGTTAGAGAAATGAAACAAGTAGAACACCGTTTAGAACTAAAGAAGATTAATGGATATACATTTATTGATGATGCATTTAATGCTAATCCAAGTGGCGCTCATATGGCTTTATCTGTATTATCTAGTTTTCCAAATAAAAGATATATCGTTACGCCTGGTATGATTGATTTAGGCGAAAGACAAAGTGAAATCAATTATACTTTTGGTAAAGATATGATTGATAAAGTAGACTATGTCATCTTAGTCGGTAAGGAACAAACTTCACCAATTTACCAAGGACTAGTAGAAAATGGCTTTGCGCAAGATCATATTTTAGTTGTTGACCATGTAAAGGAAGCTTTTACATATATTTATACTCATGCAAGTACTCTAGATACGATTTTACTAGAAAATGATTTGCCTGATGCATTTAGTAAATAGTCAAATCTGTAAAATTGACGTAAAGATTTCACACAAAATACAAACACTTGTTGTATACTCCCATTTGGGAGTTTTTTTATTATGAGTAAAAGTTTCAAGAAAAGAAATATTAAAAAAATAAAGTTACAGGTTGAACCTGTTGAAATAAAAGAAGAAATAAAGAAAAAAGGGATACCAAATGCTTTAAAAGTAATTGGTTTTTATACATTTAGTATTTTCTATTTAGAATGTATCTTTAAAAGAAGTACAGTGAATGCTTCATGGGATATATCTTTAGCTTACATATTCTTATTTTCCTTATTTCTTTCTTCATTGATTTATTTGATTAGTTCTTTGACGAAGAAAGAAAAAATTAACAAAAGAATTAGAACAATTCTCTTAGTGACAATTACCGTTATATTTATCGTGAATTATTTTGTCTACTATGTATTTAAAATATTTTATGATGTAAATACTGTAACTGCAGGAGGAGGAGATGCACTAGGTGGTTTTAAAGACATGATCTTTGAAATTGTCTTCTGCACAAATGGCTTACTTCATATATTCTTATTTGCTCTACCAGCTATTCTTTATTTTGCGACAAGAAAAAAATGGGATAATGGTGAACAAAGTCATAAAGTACAAATCTTATACGTTGTTTTATCGTGTGTGATTAGTTTTGTTTGTACAGAGGGTACGATTAAATTAGATGAAAAATACAATCGTATTTATTCTACAGAATATAATTATCAATCTTCAGTGACTAGCTTTGGCTTGTTACATTCTATTGCTTTAGATATCGAAAAGAATCTTTTCGAAAAGACAGATGTTTCTTTTAGTGCAGTAGAAGAAGAACCTACTACAGAAGAAGAAAGCTCGTCTCCAAAAGAAACAGTATACGAAAAAAATATCATGGATATTGATTTTGATACTTTAGAACAAAATGCTAGTAGTGATTATATTCAACTAGATGACTACGTACAAAGTCAAACAGCTTCCTTACAGAATGAATATACAGGATTATTTAAGGGGAAGAATTTGATTATGATTTCTGCTGAAGCTTTTAGTGCTGAAGTCATTGATGAAGAACGTACACCAACTTTATATCGTTTAGCGACAAAGGGAATCAATTTTACAGATTATTATCAACCTGCGAGTGCTGGAACAACTGGTGGAGAATATGAGAATATCTTTGGTATGTTACCAATGCTAGGTGGTTCATCCTTTAAAATTACTGCAACTCGTAATAACTACTTAACAATGGGCTCACAATTAAATCGCTTAAATTATAACGGTTGGGCTTTCCATAATAATGACTACACATTCTATGATCGTGACAAAACACATAATAATTTAGGCTATTCTAATGGCTTTATGGGTTATGGGAATGGTATGGAAGAATATGTCACAAATGAGTGGCCTCAAAGTGATTTAGAAATGATAGAAGGAACATTACCACTCTATATCGATTCCGAACCATTTAATGTATACTATATGTCTGTAAGTGGGCATAATGGATATTCTTTAAGTGCTAATGCAATGGCAAAAAAGAATTGGGATAGAGTGAAAGATCTTGATTATAGTGATGAAGTAAAAGGCTATCTTGCGGCAAATATGGAATTAGAAGATGCTCTTACATATTTAGTGAATGCATTAGAAGAAAAAGGTATTGCGGATGATACAGTCATTGTTCTTGGTGCAGATCACTTCCCATATGGCTTAGATTACAACGCGTCTTTAGGAAATATGCCATATCTATCAGAGCTATATGGCTATAATGTTACAAATTATTTAGAAAGAGATCACAATCGTTTAATTATTTGGTCTGGATGCTTAGAAGATGATGATCCAATCATCGTGGATGATCCTGTATTTAGTTTAGATATTTTACCTACATTATGTAATTTATTTGGCGTAGAGTATGATTCTCGTTTATTACCAGGAAGAGATGTATTTTCAACTACTTCACCTTTAATTTTTAATACAAACTATGATTGGAAGACAGATAAAGGCACTTATTTATCATGGACAAATACGTTTACACCAAAAGATGAAAATACAGTTATACCAGATGGTTATGTTGAAAAGATGAAAACAATTGTTAGTAATAAAATTAAATATTGTGATGCTGTATTAAAGCTAGACTATTTTAGTTATTTATTTGGTAAGAAAGAGTAGGGGATGGAATGAAGTTAAAAAAGGGCATAAAAAGATTTTTAGTATTTTATGGAATAGAAATTTTATATACTTTATCGATTGTATTGTTTATTCAATATGTCACGCAATTATTAACAACTTCTACAATATATGAGCAACAACTTGTAAAGATATTTATCTTATTTGTAATAGCCATTACATGGCTATTTGGGGCGTTCTGGAACAAGTTAATAAACCTTATTGTAGTTGGTATCTATACAATTTATCTTGTTAGCCAAAAGATATACTATCGTGGATTTGTTTCTTACTATCGCATTCGTACAGCTTTAGGCTTAAAGGATGAAGTAATAGGGGCAAAAGATTCCGCATTAGAATTAATTCAAAAAGGGGATTTAAATCCAATTTGGATACTATTAGCTCTTACTATATTCTTCTATATCATTTATTTCTGTATTCAAAGAAAACAATTGAAATTCAAACAAAGAATCATCATGAAGCTAGTTTGTTTATTACCGATTTATCCAATTTATACAAACTATTTATCATTTGTAGATTCAATTAATCAAACTAAAGATACTGAAGATATGTTTCAATTCTATAAAACAGATTATTATGTGTATGAATCTGTATCGAATGTTTCTTTATTTGTAGAAAAGTTTGGCTTAGTAACTTTAGGTTATAAAGATGTGAATGATTTAATAGTAGAAACAAATGATACAAATACTTATGGGACAGAGATTCAGGATTATTTAGAAAATAAAGATCCAGTAATTAATACAAATGATTATACAGGTTTATTAAAGGGTAAAAATGTATTGTTTGTACAAGCTGAGTCATTTAATGAATTTGGTTATGATGAAGAATTAACACCAACAATTTATAAGATAAAAAATGAAGGTATCTCAATTTCAGGTTTTGAAACACCAGCTTTATCTGGTAGTACTAGTGATAGTGAATTTATGGCAAATACTTCTTTAGTACCAAGTAGTGAAGGGGAACCAGTTTGTTATAAATATGTCAATAATACATATCCTGTAACTTTAGCAAATTTATTTAAAGAAAATGGGTATAGTACGATAGCTGTACATAATAACTATGGAAATTATTACAATAGATTAAACATATTTAGTACGCTAGGATATGATGACTTCTATGATTGCACAAGTCTAGGATTAATGGATGAAAGCAGTGATGGAGAGGTAGGAGAAGTATTAAAATATATCATTGCGGATGCGGATTACCCACTAATGATGTATTGGATTACTTATAGTGGTCATCAACCTTATACATTAGATTCTGTTGGTGTAAATGAAGAAGATGTTGCGAAAATTAAAGAGAAATATCCTAACTTAGATGATCGTTATGTTTCTTATTTAGCAAAAAATATGGATTTAGATCATGCCTTACAAGCAATATTAGAACAAGCTGAATATACAGGTACGTTAGATAATTTAGCGATTGTATTCTATGGGGACCATATTGTTAAGGGAATGGAATACAGCAATTGTGATGATTACTTTGAACAAACAGGATTAGATAAATTCTATACATTCAATAACACAGATTTATTTATCTATACGACAGATATGAGAGGTAGTGAATATCCTAAAGTATCAACGTTATTAGATTTACTACCTACAATGGCTAATCTATGGGATTTTAGTTATGATGAACAATGTATTTTAGGTAGAGATATATTTGATTCAAATTATTCAGGTTTCTTCTTTGCAAACTATGGAGAACTTGCGACGGATTATTATCGCTATGATATGTTAAAAGATCAATTCTCTTATACTAATGGTTATGATTTGGATTTAGCAGAACAAGAGATATCACAATTTGAAAGATTATTAGATGTATCAAAGAAAATATTGAAAATAGATTACTTTAAAACAAAAGAAGCAGGAAATTAATCTTGCTTCTTTCTTGTGATATAGGAATAAACACAACCACAATAATCTTGGCTGTATAAGTTATACTCATGTACGATTTCATCACGTCGTACTTGTCCACCACTCTTTTTGAAATCAGAATAAAAATACTTTACACTAGGATGTTTTAATTCTAGACTATGACCGATTTCATTTAGTTTTTGACTATCTTTTTGTCTGGATATAGTCATGACTGTAGTGAAGTAATCATAATGGTTTTCTTCAGCATACGTGTAAGCTTCACTCATCCTTAACTCATAGCATAAAAAACATCTTAACCAACCTTCAGGTTCATCTTTATATGGCTCTAACTTTTTGGTATAAGAAACATTGTCATATGCAGGAAAGACCATTTTGATATCTTCACCATAGATTTCATGTACGAGTCGAATTAATTCTTCTTTTCTACGTGTATATTCACTTTCTGGATAGATATTAGAATTGTTGTAATATATTGTGATATCAAATATTTTACTTAAGAATTCTAATGGCCAACCAGCACATACTGCACAACATACATGTAGTAGTAACTTTGGTTTATGAGTAGGATAGTTTTTTTGTATTTCTTCAATCTCTTTTAATGATTGTAAGTAATAGTTTGGCTTATTTTCTTGCTTACGTTTTAATTTGTAAGCGTAATATTCTTCTTTACTCATTTGTGATAAACATGCAATCTCCAAAGGAGAAGAAACGATATCTTTCCTCTACAGCTTTGTTATAAGCTTTAAAGATTAAATCTTTTGAAGCATAAGAACAAATCATCATAAGTAGTGTAGATTTAGGTAAGTGGAAATTTGTTAACATACAATCAATTGTATGCCACTCATATCCTGGATAAATAAATAGAGCTGTTTCACCAGAACATTCTTCAAAGTGCCCAAAACGATTCCATACAGATTCTAGTGTTCTTACAGAAGTTGTTCCTACTGCAATAATTCTACGACCTTCTTGTTTTGCTAAAGTTAAAGCATCAGCAGTTTCTTTAGACATATAGTAGACTTCACTATGCATAACATGTTCTTCAATTGTATCTGTATCCATTGGTCTAAAAGTGCCTAAACCAACATGTAGTGTTACATCAACGATTTGAACGCCTTTTTCTTCTAATTTAGCAAAGATTTCAGGAGTAAAGTGTAGCCCAGCCGTTGGAGCAGCAGCACTACCATCTACTTTTGCATATACTGTTTGATAACGATTAGGATCATCTAGTTTTTCTTTAATATATGGTGGTAGGGGGACAGTTCCTAGTTCATCTAAGATTTCTGTAAAGATACCATCATAAATCATTTTCATTTTACGGATACCTTTATCGCCAATTTCCATACACTTTGCCTTTAGTCTTCCATCATGGAAACTAACAACGGTACCAATTTTTACTGTTCTAGCATTTCCTACTAGGCACTCCCAAATATCATCCGGTTCTTGTCTTAGTAGTAATACTTCAACGTGTGCTCCTGTTTCTTCTTTTGTGCCAAATAAACGAGCAGGAATAACTTTTGTGTTGTTTCTAACTAAAACATCTCCTGCATGGAAATAATCAACGATATCAAAAAAATGTTTATCTTCTAGTTCACCACTATTTTTATGTACGACTAACATTCTACTAGTTGTACGATCTTTTAATGGAGTTTGTGCAATTAACTCTTGTGGTAAGTTATAATCAAATTCACTTGTTTTCATATTTTTTCTTTAACCTCACAAAATAGTGTAATGTTTTTCTATATTTTATGCAATTTTATTAGATAAAAATGAGATATAGTATATACTTAAGAAGTATCGTTTCAAGTGGGGAAAATAATGAAAAATAAATTGAGAGTAATCGGAATAATATGTTGTTTCATGCTTTGTTTTTTGAGTGCGTGTTCGACAATGGATAATACAAGTTATACAAAACTGGAAAAGATTTATATTGGTAGTGATAATTATCCGCCATTTGTTTATTTGGACTCAAGTGGTAATCCTACAGGAATAGATGTGGATATTGCAACAGAAGCATTTAAGAGAATGGGTTATGAAGCAACTTTTGTCACAATTGATTGGGTAAAAAAGAATGAATTACTAGAAAGTGGTGAAATTGACTGCATATGGGGATGCTTTTCTATTGCTGGTAGAGAAGATACTTATTTGTGGGCTGGACCTTATATGGTTTCTAGACAAGTTGTAGCAGTAAATTATACAAGTGATATTTATTCTTTAAGTGATTTAGAAGGAAAAGTAGTTGCTGTACAAACAACAACTAAACCAGAAGAGATATTCTTAAATAAATTAGATTCAAGAATACCTGAACTTAAAAATGTTGTTAGTACAGATACAAGAAATGTGCAATATGCTGCATTAGATTGTGGTTATGTTGATGCGATTGCATCACACGAAACGGCAATTCTTCAATATATGAAAGACTATGGGGCTGATTTTAGAATCCTAGATGATGCTTTATTTACAACAGGTATTGGGGTTGCATTTAGCAAAAACGATACACGTGGTTTAAACGAAGAGTTAACTGAAGTATTTAAAGAAATGAGAAATGATGGCTCAATGGAAAAAATTGTAGGAAAGTATTTAGACAATCCTACTAGTTTCTTGGAGGTAAGTTTGCTTGAAAAAGAAAAGAATTAATGCAGTATTTGGGAAATGGTTTTGGATTAGCGCAGTTTTAGTAGGCTTATTATTAACTTTGAGTACTTATGCAATTTCAAGTTATTACGATAGAAAAAATGCTGAACAAAAATTATCGGCTACAATTGAATTAATCAAGAATAGAGCATCAGGTTATACAAAATATAATGATACCGCTGTTGCGAGAAGCTTAATTCGTTCATCTGTATCTGTTAATGCACTAGTAGATAAAAATGATTTGGACAATATAGATTCGTTAAAGGAATACGTGGATGAATTATGGTTAACAGGAATATCGGTGTTAGATAACCAAGGAAAATTAGTGGCTGAATATACAACAGATCATGTTGGATATAATGCTTTATACGGTGTATTTGATTTTTCGACAATTGAAGATGTATCGAGTTATTCCTCTAAAACTTTTATTAAAAGAATTACTTTAACGGATTATTCCTATATGGATGTTGCGGCACATGGTAAAAGTGATGGGACAGGAATTATTTTGGCATATCGACATACAGAAAAAGAATTTACAGATAAATCTATTTTATCAGTTCAAAATATAGTGGATGCATATGACACAGAAGTAAATGGTTTTATTTTTATTGTAAGTAATGATGAAATCATTGCGTCAAATTTAAAAGAGTCAATCGGAGAAAATATCTCTGAGAATATGATATTTAAAAATATTCGATTAGCAGATGAAGCAAATAAGCTAGTTCATGTGACAAAAGCAAATTCAAATCTTTATGGTATGTATAGTCATGGACGAGACAATTATATTTATGCTTATCTTCCTGCTAGTTCAGTTTATACTTCTACAATCAGAAATATCATTTCTGTATTATTGTTCTATATCATTGTCATGGTTTTTGTACAACTTTTAAGATGGAATTCTACTAAGAAATTTTTAGCTGAACAAACAGAACAAGAAGAAATGTATAAGGCACAATTAGAGCAAAAGAATAAAGAATTAGAATTATCTATTCAACATGAAGAAGCAGCAAATCGTTCTAAACGAGAATTCTTGTTTAATATGAGTCATGATATTCGTACACCAATGAATGCAATTATTGGTTTTACTTCTTTAGCTGCAACCCACGTGGACAATAAAGAACAGGTGATGGAATACTTAAAGAAGATTTCCATCTCTTCCCAACATTTACTATCGTTAATTAATGATGTTTTAGATATGAGTAGAATCGAAAGTGGTAAGGTAAAGATTGAAGAAAAAGCCGTACATTTACCAGACTTAATTCATGATATTAGAGCAATTCTTCAATCTAATATTGCGACAAAGAGACTATCTTTAACAATTGATACAATGGATGTAGTAGATGAAGATGTAATTACGGATCCCTTAAGATTAAATCAAATCTTATTAAATATTTTATCGAATGCCATGAAATTTACACCAACAGGTGGTACAATCGGTATCCAAATTAAACAAAATCCGATTGAAGAAAATAATCTAGCTGAATATGAATTTAGAATCAAAGATACAGGAATTGGTATAAGCAAAGAATTTCAAGAACATATCTTTGAAGAATTTTCACGTGAAGAATCTTCGACGGTTAGTGGTACACAAGGTACTGGTTTAGGTATGGCCATCACGAAAAAGATTGTTGATTTAATGCATGGAAATATTGAAGTACATAGTGAACAAGGAAAAGGTACTGAGTTTATTGTGACGTTAAGATTTAAACTTAGCGGTCAAAAAATGGAATATACAAGGATTCAACAATTAGAAGGGGTACATGCTTTAGTAGCAGATGATGATACAGATAGTTGCTTAAATATCTGTAAAATGCTAAGAACAATAGGGTTAAGACCTGATTGGACGATATCTGGCAAGGAAGCTGTAATACGTGCAAAAGATGCGATAAATCGGAATGACAAATTCAGTGTATATATTATTGACTGGATGATTCCTGATATGAATGGTATTGAAGTGGTTAGAAATATTCGCAAGTTTATCGGTGATGATATACCTATCATTATTCTTACGGCTTATGATTATGCAGATATTGAAGACGAAGCAAGAGAAGCAGGTGTAACAGCGTTCTGTTCTAAACCTTTATTTATGTCTGAATTAAAAGAAATATTAGAAAGACCTTTTATTACACAAATACATAATGATATAGACACTAATGTAAACTTTGAAGGAAAGAGAGTCTTACTGGTTGAAGATAATGATTTAAACCAAGAAATTGCAAAAGTAATTTTGGAAGAAAAGGGAATTATTGTAGAAATAGCGAATAATGGTAAAGAAGCAATAGAATCTATTGATAGAAATGATGCGAGTTATTACGATTTAGTATTAATGGATATTCAAATGCCAGTGATGGATGGATACGAAGCAACAAAGCGAATTAGAAATCTAAGTGATAAAGATAAAGCAAATATCACGATTTATGCAATGACAGCTAATGCTTTTGAAGAAGATAAGAAAAATGCATTAGAAGCTGGTATGGATGGACATATTGCAAAACCATTTGATATTGAACAATTAACAAAAACTTTATCTAATGTTTTCAAAAATTAAAATGTATGGTATATTTATCGAGATGAATTCGTCAAAAAATTCATCTCGATAAAAATTTGTAAAAAAAGTTTAAAAAAACTATTGCACAAATTTGAAAGTCATAGTATTATAAATGAGCGCTGTTAAGTCAGTGATTAAGGCAAACTGAAGAAGTACTCAAGAGGCCGAAGAGGTGCCCCTGCTAAGGGCATAGGTCGGGAAACCGGCGCGAGGGTTCAAATCCCTCCTTCTTCGCCAGAAAACGGTTCCGTGGTGTAGTGGCTAACATGCCTCCCTGTCACGGAGGAGATCGCGAGTTCGATCCTCGTCGGAACCGCCATTTATGCGAGTGTAGTTCAACGGTAGAACACCACCTTGCCAAGGTGGATACGGCGGTTCGATTCCGCTCACTCGCTCCAGCAAATAAATTTACCGCTTAAGATTTAGGCGGTTTTTTTATGCTTTTATGCAATCTCATAAACTTGTTATGAAATGAAGTCTAGACCAATAGTAGTTCTCAACAAGGACTACCTTTTTATTTGCTTATTGTTATCGGTGTGTATAGTGTGTGATGTATGCAGAATATAAAGGAGAATATATATGCGAAAAGAGGAAGGACTACTGACATATCCAGCAGTGTTTCACTTAACCGGAGAAGGAGGTTATTCGGTTGAAGTACCTGATTTAAAAGGATGTATTAGTGAAGGAGATACATTAGCAGAAGCAATTAATATGATTACTGACGCAGCGTGTGGTTGGGTTCTAGATGAACTAGAAGATGGTAAAAAAGCACCTGAGCCAACTACATACGAAGAAATTTATAATCGATATAGTGGAGAAATCGTAAGCATCATTGTGCTTGATATGATTTCATATGTTGAAAAATATGGCAACAAATCGGTAAGAAAAAATGTTTCTATACCTGCATGGCTAAATACATATGTAGAAAACAATCATTTATCATTAAGCGAAATTTTACAAAATGCTTTAGTAAAAATGTTTAATGATCAACAATAAATTATAAGTTTAAATTTTATCATTTTACCGAAGCGAAAAAAGAATTTTATTGATTGTTATTGTAGTAATGAAAAATTAATTATTACTTAAATACTATTTTTGACATAGTGAGGGCTAGCATTGTTTGCTAGTCTTTTATTATGCGAACTTTGAAGTGATTTAATTTTATTTTCCAAACCAATCTTTTTATCATCATTACTTTGAGTGTATCCAATTGTTGTACCGTTTGCATCAATTTATTTATGAGATATTCGATGAATTAGGTAAAAGAGCATATACAGGAGTAAATGATTATAAACGCCAAAAGAAAGACTCACATACATTCTATTAAATCTTGAAAAGGAATTACTTCCTTATGATTCCTCAACCAATTAGGTTCCCATTAAATCTAAAAGGAGTAGGAACAGGTTGGGCAATACGGAACTTACTTGAATATGGTAATTCTGTATTGCCTAATGACTTGTTTGAAGAATTAGATGTAAAAACAGTTGAAAGACTTATATCAACAATAATTAATGAAGAAATAGAGATATATCGAACTAGTGGAGGATATATAGCAGAAAGGACTAAAAGATGGAGATAATACAGACTGCGTGGAAGCTAGCACTTACAGGTTTCTTAACATCATTTATGTTTGTAATTCTATGGGTAGCAATGATGTTAGTCATTGCATCAATTATTACTATTGCAGGAGGTAAACATGAGTAGCCAAGCAGTATATAGTTGCAAATATTTCAGCCAAAAGCCTATACCGGTAGAGCCTGCAGATGAAGTAATAAAACGTGTATGCGTAAATGCTGAATGGTACCATGACAACAAATACGGAAGAGCCACAGAAATATATGTTCCATGTGGTGATGAAGAAAAATATGCATATGAGATTGAAGGGAAAAGATATACAGTAATACATTCAAATCCATATGCTGATTTAAAGAAATCATACGATAGACAAAAAAACAAGCAATTAAGCTTATTCGATTATTAAAGGAGAGAAATATGAATACAGTTAACTTAGTAGGAAACTTAACAAATGATATTGATTTACGCAGTACAAAGAGTGGAAAGCATGTAGCACAATTTAATCTAGGTATTAGAAGAGATAAAGATAATACAGACTTTCCAACATGTGTTGCTTGGGGAAAAACGGCAGAACTACTAAAACAATATTGTCATAAAGGATCTAAGATTGGAGTAGTAGGAAGTATTCAAACAAGCAAGTACGAATCAAATGGTAAAACAGTTTATAGAACGATTGTAGTAGCTAATAGCGTGGAATTTATGGGCGGTAACAACAATCACACACAAGAAAAAGAAAACGTCTCAAATGGCACTCAAAATGAGCCACAATATGATAACCCTGATACATGGGGAGCAGGCATTGATAGTGAAGAGTTACCATTTTAAATTCAATACAAAGAGTAGATAATAATGCAGACATAGAGAGGTGAATGAATGACATTAGAACAGTTAGAAAACTACAGAGGACTAGTTGCAGAAGTTAATCTGCTATCACAACAAATTGAAAATCTATATAACACATATCATTCACCATCATTTTCAAGTAGTGGTAGCTTTAACGGAGAAACTAAGAGTCCAGTAGAAGAAGCTGTTAAGAAAATTATGTTATTGGATAACGAATACCTCAAAAAGAAAAACGAAATGAGTGACGAAGCATTGAAAATAGAGAACTGGCTAAATACAGTAGACGATGCATTTATTAGAGCGTATATAAGGTGTCATTACATGCTTGGATACACTTGGAAAGAAACAACCATAAAGGTTTATGGGAATGCAAATAACGAGCAGAATTCCAAGAGAGCAGTAAGAAGATACTTCGGTTTAGACGTAAAAAAATAAAAGGTGTACCAAATGTACCAAAGGCACATGCTATTATGGTAGCGTGAAAAAGGTGGAAATAAAGAACCACCTTTTTTGTATGCAAAAAGTAATTTAATTATGGGTGTATGGAGAACTAAAAATGGTGGTCATTATTACATCGAAAATGGAGATGACGCACAAGAACAAACTTTAAACGATGCATTGATGGAAAAATATGCATATACAGATTTGCCAACTATAAGAGTATCTAAAAAAGAATATGCGGTTATTAGTAGTAGCATTCATTTTGGATATCATAATAGGTATAAAGGAAGAAAACTGATAAATGTGTATACAAGCAATTATTGTTATTTTGTTGAACTATATGGTTTTGATTCATTTAGAATTATAGGCAAAGAGGAATTGAAATGACAAATAGAGAATTATTAAATACAAAGCTTAAAGAAATAAATGATTCGGAAGAGTTAGTTCTTGGGGCAAAAGCATTTTTAAAAACCGATGAACAAGTGTTGAAAATGATAGAAGCATTAGAAAGTGGCAATATAAAAACAAGTGATGATGTATTGTTTAAAATATTAGAGATATATCATGGTCATGATGTGAGAAAGAAATGACAGACAATTTTAAAGCAGTATATAGAATACTTTCATCATTGGAAAAGCAAATGGATAAACCAATTGTGGATCCATCAGAATTTGATTATGAGCAATTAGGCATATCAGAAGAACGATGGGCAAAGTACATTGAAATGATGCAAGATGTTGGATATATCAAAGGTTGCCACATATATCGAAACACATATGATGATGTGGAGTACGATATAAGCAATATACAAATAACTTTAAAAGGATTGGAATATTTGCAAGAAAACTCAATTATGCAAAGAATGCATAAAACAGCTAAAGGAATAAAATAAATTATTAGGTAAAAAAGCATTTTGTCCAAATTGTCCAAATGCTATGTGTTAATATGTTACTGTACAAGAGGTGGAAATAAAAAAGCCACCTTTTTATGTGCCAAAAAGGAAAACGTTATGTGGGAAAGAACAGATAAGAATGAATTAGTAAATCTAAATAACATGATACTCATATATGTTGAACAACGTGGAACGATAAACGATCCAATATATAGAATTGTTGGAAAAACAATTGCTAACAACATAATTATTCTTAGAGAATCTAAAGATAAGAAAAGAATAGATAAAATGTTTGTTGGATTAAAAAACAATCTATTGCCAAACCAAAAAGAGAAAGCAAATTGATTATGAACACAAAGAAAGAAAAAGAATGGAAACTACCAAAAAGCATTAAAGTTTGTGGATTAACATTTCAAATTATAGAAAGACCGGTTGTTTGTAAAGGCGATTCCGGAATAACTAGAGGAGCTATATATTTGCATGAAGGAATAATTGAAATAGATGAAACTATGCCGAATGATAGAAAAACACAAGTGTTAATACATGAAGTTCTACATGCAATATGTGATGTAACAGGGAATAGTGATATTAATCAAGATGAAAAAGCAATACAAAGCATTGCAACTGCCTTGTACTGCGTTATCAAAGAAAACAAATTATTTAGTCTTCCTTGATGCTTTTTGTGATAAAGCACTACCAGCTACCGATTTAGAAGCTTTGGAAGTACGACCATTCAGTCAAATTATAGGAGCATATAGGATATGAATACAACATTTAAACCTAAAAGAAATTGTTTATATGAAGAAATACATAAAAAACCACCTGAATTTACAGATGGATTTGCAAAGATTTATTTTGAGATTTCTTATCACGATTGGTGTGAACTGAAAGATTCACAACTGCGTGCTGATTTACTTCAATATCTTGATGATTTACAGCAACGTAACAAGCAACAGAACCATACAAATGATAAACAATGCATTGAGTGTATGTGCAATGAATGTGAAAATTTGGAGTGGTTTATATAAAAAAATACAGTCAGCAATTAGCTGACTTTTATTATGGAAAGGATTGAGCCATGAGCAAAGATGATTATGTATTCTACAGAACTAAAAACGGACATATAGCAAGGTTTAATCCAAATAAGCCTTGGGAAGCAATGAACAGAAAAGGGAAGATTGTTAAGAAAACAATTGAAGTACCTAATATTAAGTATTCCGATGAAGACCCTGAATATGAAGAAGGATATAAAAAGGATGATAGGGGAGATGAAATTAAAACTGCTAAATTTATTCAAGGTACTCTTAAAAAGAAAGTGAAACTATTAAAAGAAAAACCAATAAATAAATTAAACCCTGATGCAATTGTTGAAGGTAAATATGTTGATTTTAAAAATCCTAAGCCAACTAGTAAAAATGGAATAGATTCGTTAACGAGACATGGATTAGATCAAATTAACTACTTTGGAAGAGAAAAAGCCGGATTTGTAATCCATGAAGCAGATGACTATCAACAAAATAAAAGCAAAATCAATAAACAAGTGATAGGAAGAATGGCAAGAAGTAAAGAAAAAGCCGGATATGTAATAGTGAAAAAGAAAAATAAATTAATTGTTTACAGAAGAAAATGAAAAAAGAATCCGTACAAGTCTCCAAAGCAGGGAGGCTCCGTAATTCTTCTTTCAACTTAAATATAACAGAAAAAGGATGAAATTCCAACATACAGAGGTACAACATATGAAATTAATACGATATAAACCGATGAGGTTAACAATATAGCTAACGAACAAAATCTAACACCATTCTCAAGTGAAAAGCGTGAGGAAAGCGTGAGAAATGGTAAAAAAGGTGGAATAAATAGTGGTAAAGCTAAAAGGAAGAAAAAGGAACTTCAACAGATTGCTCAAATGATGATAGATGTACCTATTACAGGTACTAATAGAGAAAAATTGCTTGAGCAAGGATTTCCGGAAGAGGCACTAAACAAACAATGGGCATTATATATAGCTGGATTAATGAATAGTGCTACAAAAGGAAATGAAAAAGCATTTGCCAAACTACAGGAATTAGCTAATGAAGAAACAAACAAGTTCTTAGTGATGAAAGAAAAAGAACTGAAGATTCGTGAAAGAGAAATAGCACTAAAAGAAAAAGAACTAGAAGCTAAACTCAATCAAGGAAGTGACAATGGAGTAATCATTGTTCATGATTTAAAAGATATAGATGAAGAAGATAGTTAAAATAAGTGAATTAATTATTCCTAAATACTATGAAGAATACACAGACAAAAAGAGGACTCACCACATACTTAGTTCAGGAAGAGCTGGAACGAAGTCTAGTGAGGCTTCAATTAAAGCAGTGGATAAGATAGTAAGCGAGGATGATTGTTCAGTTATCATCATTAGAAAATTCCACAACAAAATAAAGAAAACGGTTTATAAAGAAGTATTAAGAGCAATAAAAAGATTAGGACTTGAAAAGAAGGACTTTAAGATTACAACAGCTCCTATGGAGATTCGATACAAAAGGAATGGTAACACCATATACTTTACTGGATCGGATAGCATAGATGATACAAAAGGTATTATTGATGAGGCAAAGCCTATTAAGCTTGTAATCATTGATGAAGTAACAGAATTCTTTGATAAAGGAGAAGGAGAAGATGAACTAAGAAATATAGAAGCAACATTCATAAGAGGGAATAATGCTGACTTTACAATGTTGTATTTGTTTAACCCACCAAGAAACCCAAAGGCACCAGTTAATGAATGGCGTGCAAAGATGATACAAAGACCGGATGTTCTTGCAATTCATACAGACTACAGAGATGTACCTATTGAATGGTTAGGAAAGAAGTTAGTTGAGTCCGCTGAACTAGAGAAACAAGCAGATGAAAAAATGTACAGATGGTTATGGCTTGGTGAGAGTGTAGGAATTGATGAAGTTATCTATTACATGTTTGATGAAACAAAACATATGATAGATACTTCTAGCAAATTTAAAGACTTATCCATTATTGGAATTGGTGTTGACTATGGACAAATGAACGCTACAACATTTCAAGCATTTGGTATATCGTTTGTTGATAAAAAGATATATGGAATTGACGAATACTACCATAGCGGTAGAGAAACGATGCATCAAAGAAGTCCATCACAATATGCACAAGATTTTAAAGAATTCGTGCGGAAAATTGAGGATGAAACAGGAAAGAATGTGGCATACACATATATAGATCCATCTGCTAGAGGATTAGCAGAAGAAATAAAAAGAATATGTCCGCATGTACAAATTGTAGGTGCAGACAACAACGTTAAGCTTGGTATTCAAAGAGTATCCAAGCTTTTATCGCATGGTGTATTGATATTCAATAACAGACAAGTGCATCTAAAAGATGAGATGTATCAATACATGTACAATAAAGACTTATTAGACAAAGGTCGTGAAGAACCAATTAAAGACCATGATCATTGCGAAGACGCAACAAGATATCTATGCTCAGGATTTTGGAAGTATATCAGTCAAATGCTTCCGTATATGAATGATAAGACAACAACAGGAGGCAGAAATGAAAGAGAGTAATTATATTAATGATGTACTTCAACATTTAAAAGATTTAGGCTATACACCATTAGAACAAGAATATTACAACCACATCTATGAATGGTTAGAATGGTACAAAGGGGATGTAGAAAGTTTCCACAAACATAAAATGTTCAATGGTATTAAGTTTTGTGATGATAACATCGCAAGTTTAGGATTAGCTAAGATATTTGCTCAACATTGGGCATCACTATTATTCAATAACAAAACAGCTATTACTATGGATGGTGATAGCCAAAATGTATTAGATGAATTGTTGAACGAAACTAACTTCCGCCATTACTTCAAAAATACATTGGAAGTTACATTTGCTACTGGAACAGGGGCTACTACAGAACACTTAGAAAATGGTGAGATAAGAGTCAATCATATCTATGCACCAATGATATTCCCATTAAAACAAGTAAATGGTGAAATAGTTGATTGTGCATTTGCATCTATTGATGGTAATGGCTACTACTTAAATATCCATTTAAGAAACAGTGATGGTAGTTACACAATCAAGAATGAATGGTTCACATCACCAAATTTAAAAGATAAAGTGAATATTGAAGCGGAAGATGATAAAGAAGAATATGTAAAAGAATACACATCATCAGTTAAGTTATTCCAAATCTACAAACCTAACCAAGTGAATTCGGTTGATTTGTATTGTCCAATGGGTATGGCTATTACTGCGGTATGTATTGACCAATTTAAAACAGCTGATTATGCATATAGCACGCTACAGAATGAGTTCAAACTAGGAAAGAAAAAGATATTCCTTCCTATTAGTACTTTATCTTACAAAGTAATTGTAGACCCAAGTGGTCATCAACAAAGCATTCCTATATTTGATGAGAATCAAACAGAATACTATGCACTTCCATCAGAACCTGAAGATAGTAAACAAATTACGGAATATAATCCAACACTAAGAATCAGTGAATTAGAATCAGGTGTTCAATTAGCTATCAATCTTGCAGGTATTAAAGCTGGATTTGGTGAAAACCACTTCACATTCAAAGAAGGTGGCGTATATACAAATACGGCTCAAGTATTTAGTTCTAATAGTGATTTGAGATATAACTTACTCTTACATGAAGATATGCTATCAGCTAGCCTAAAAGAACTAGCAAAAGCATTGTTCTATCTAAAGACAGGCAAAGTATATGATGGTGATATCACTATTGATTTTGATGATTCTATATTTGAAGATGAACAAGCTAAAAAGAACAATGCAATTCTAGAGCTAAACAATGGATTAATTGATAACGTTCAATACTACATTGATATCTATGGAATGACAGAACAACAAGCTATTGAATTTGCTAAGAAGATTCAAAAACGAAAAGGTGAGTTAGAAGAAACACAAGAACCTATTCCTAATGAAGAAGTAGATGAAGAAGACAACGAATCAAAAGATGATTCTGAAGAACAACAAGAAGAACATGATCCAAAAGAATCTTCTAAAGATGAAGAAGTAAATGAATAGAATTCTTTATGGAAGATGAAATTGTATTTCGTTATATAAATGGTGTAAAAAGACCTATCAAAGTAAACCATTTATACGCTGAAAGTGAACGATGGGCAAAGCGATTAACAAGTAAGGAATTATACGATATACGCAAATATACATTGAATTCATTAGAAACAGGTGATGAGAAAAATTCAAACAAATTCTTTGCTAAGTTAAATGAATATTTAAGATGTAAAGACAAAGACATAGGATTGTATGATGATTATTATGAAGAATATAGTAAATCGATTTCGTCAGGAATTAATAAGTTTAATTTAAAAAATCAAGTTTTTTGTTATAGAGGTTCAAGAATAGATGAAACTAATGGAACAGAAGAAGGGAAAACATATATTAATCCATCATTTTGTAGTACATCTATTGATTCGGAAAAAGCTTTTAATAGTAAATATGAATATATTATTCTCGTCCCAACAAAAGCTAGATGTGCTTTTCTAGGAAATGCATCTAAATTTAAGTCACAGAAAGAGCTATTACTAGACAAAAAAACTCAGTTTAAGGTAATATCTAGAAAAGGGTATTTAATTGAATTAGAGGTTATCTTATGACAGATGAAGAAAGAGATAGATTGTTTGCTATAGCTGAAAAGAAATTGGAAAGAGCTAAAAAGAAACCTAAAAAGCCAATGTCTGAAGAGGAAGAACGTTATTGGAGACTATTCCAAGAGAGATGTGACGCTGAATCATGGGGGCCTATAGCAGGAGCGAAAAAGGCACAAAAAGAACGTGAAGAACAAGAAGCATTAGAAAAAGCTTCTAAAGAAAACGCAAGCACTACAAAATAATGAGTAGTGCTTTTCTATTGAGATAAATGGAGATTTAAAATGTTAACAGATACAGAAATTAGTAATTTGCAAAATGAATTATTAGATATTTACAACAAGATGGAAATAGAACTAATTGTATCTGTTGCAAAGAGATTATCTAATTATGATTCAGTTGGTGGAACACTAGAATGGCAATTACGAAAACTCAGTGAATTAAATGTATTATCAAAAGATTTGATGAAGATAATACGAAAATACACAAATATGAGTGAAGAAGCAGTAGAAAAAATGTTAAAAGAGGCAACACTTGCAAATGTTGATAGAGATTATCTTAACGAGGCATTTGAAGAGGGTGTTGCTTTTATTAACTACGATTCATTATCCAAATCACCAGTATTCAAAAGAATGCTTAAAACATCCATATATGATTTAAATAACAATCTAAGCATGATTAATACTATTGCGTTAGAATCTGCTAAGGAAAGCTATACTAAAACACTCAATAGAGCTTATATAGAGACTGCTACAGGTACTTATTCATACACTGAGGCAATTAGACGTGGTGTTAAAGAAATGGCTAAAAACGGCATAAAAGGAGCCACATATGAGAGCGGTAGAAAGATAGGAATCGAACCAGCAGTTAGACGAGATACATTATCAGCCGTAATTCATAATGTGAATGAGTCAGCATTAGAATCAGCTAATTTAATGGGAACAAATTATGTAGAAGTATCACAACACTTAGGTGCTAGAACAAGTGATAAATCAAAGATTGCTAATCACGCTGGATGGCAAGGGAAGATATATCAAATAAATGGATCAAGTGAAGAATATGGAAACCTTGTAGAAGAAACAGGATATGGAGATATTCAAGGCTTAGGTGGTGTGAATTGTAGACATAGAATGTTCCCTATATTTCCGAGTATTAGTGTTAAAAAGAAAACTAAAGTGAATAAAGAAAAGAATGCTGAAGTATATAAAGCTACACAACAACTAAGAGCATATGAACGAGAGTTTAGAGAAAACAAAAAACAATGGTATGCATCAAAAACAGTAAAAGATACAGACACAAAAAAGAAATGTGAAAGCAAATCAAAAAGCATTCTAGAAAAGATTAAACAAATTGAAGAAAAATATCCTGATATAGGTTCTAATAGTTCTAGAACGTTAGTATTAGAGGATATAAAAATATGAATGATTGTCTAGCATAAAGACGTTAAAGAAATGCTTTAAATTGGATAAAGAGCAAGCCTAGTACTTGCTTTTTATTATATGTAAATAGCACTTCTAGGCATGTACTAGTAAGGGCAAGAAAGGACATAGAAATGGAAAACAACAACGTAGTCGAAAATGGAAACAATGAAGACATTCAAACAAACGAACAGGTTGAAACAGAACTGGACAATGATGAGAATGGAAAGAATGTTACATTTGAGGAAATTATCAATCATCCTGATTATCAAAAGGAATATCGCAAAGCTATTGATAGAGAAGTGTCAAAAGCAATTAAGAGTTACCAAAAGAATCACGAAACAGATATTGATAAATTAGTGAGTGAAAAAGTATCTGCTCAAGTTAGAGATGTTAAGTTCAATGCTAGTTTAAAAGAAAAGTTGCGTGATGCAGGAGTAATTGATAATGTCGCATTCATGGCTCATTTAGATTTAAACAAACTAAAAGAAAGCTATGAAGAAGGAACAGAAAGCTTTAAAGGTTTTGATGAAATTATTTCTAATGCTAAACAGACAATGCCTTACTTATTTAAACAAGAAGAACAGAAAGCATTATCAACAGGCAAGTCTATGACAGGTTTTGGGGATAATAAGAAACCAATTTCAAGCTTATCAGAAGCATTACACGCTAAATATAAAATTTAAGAGGAGAAATTAAGATGATTACATTAGCAGACGCAAAAGCAACAATGGTTGATCCAGTCGACCAAATGGTAGTAGATGAATTCAGACGTTCATCATATTTAATGGATATCCTTCCATTCGCAAATGACGTAGCACCAGCTACAGGTGGTCAAACATTAGTATATGGCTACACAAAATTAAAGACACCTTCAACAGCATCATTACGTAAAATCAATGGTGAATACACAGCTGATGAAGCAGTTCGTGAAAGAATGAATGCTGAATTAAAAATCATGGGTGGTAACTTCAAACTTGATAGAGTTATCATCAACACCTCAGGTGCATTAGATGAATTAAACTTCCAAATCAAACAAAAAGTTAATGCTACAACTAACTTATTCCATTACTTAGTAATCAATGGTGATTCAAGCACTAACGAAGACCAATTTGATGGTTTAAAGAAACTATTATCAGGTTCTAACACTGAAAAAGAAATCTCATTAGATGTTTCTACAAGTGCATTACTTGATACTAACTACAATGCATTACTTGATGAAGTAACAGAATTCATTTCTACACTAGCTGAAAAACCAACAGCATTATTAATGAATTCTAAAATGTTAACAAAGATGAAGAATGTAGCTCGTCGAGCTGGATACTATTCAAGAAGCGAAGACGCATTCGGTCGTACTGTTGATATGTGGGATAACATTCCAATGGTAGATATGAAACAATACTATGATCCAACAACAAAGAAGAGCATTGATGTAGTAGCTACTGAAGAAGATGGTACATCAGCAATCTATGCTATTTGTGCATCACAAGATGGTTTCCATGGTGTTTCTCTACAAGGTGAAAATGTAGTGGCATCTCACTTACCTGATATGACACAACCGGGAACAATCAAAGAAGGCGATGTTGAATTCGTAGGATGTGTTGCATTAAAGAATTCATTAAAAGCAGGCGTATTAAAAGGAATTAAAATCACTGCTTAAGGAGTAGTTAAATGTTCCCTACAATAGACTATAGCTTTTATACAGATACATATGGTGGTAGTTCGGTTGAGGAACAAGAATTTAATTCATATAGCAGAAAGGCACTTCAATTTATCAATGAATTGAGTGCCTCACGCTTGTTAGTTACAGAGTTAGAAGAAAATGATTTGTATTTAGTAAGAATGGCTATATGTGCCTTGTGTGATTATGATAAAGCAGAAGATGAAAGAATCACTAACATTAGTGTTTCATCAGAAACAGTCAATAATCATTCAAGAACATACAACACAAGTGCTAAATCAAGAACATATAACGAAGTGTTAAAAGAGCGAGTTCAAACAATTTACGGATACTTATTACCTACAAATTTACTATATAGAGGAATATAGCAATGTTTCCACATACTATAACGATTTACATCTATGATGAAGAAAAACAAGTGTATACAAGGCAAGTTGTAAAAGGTGTTTATTGGACAAATAGCGATAGTTCTACTATTGCAGAATCAAGAAATCACTCAGGACTAGGAACAATCGTCATCCCTAAAGCATTAATGGCTAGCGTTAATGTAGTGAATGGTTGTTACATTGTTAAGGGTGAACAAGAGGATATTACTTCAATGAAAGACTTAGACAACATGCAATGTATACAAGTATCTAGTATTCAAGTAAATGATGCAGGATGGGACATTGACAATATCACGATAAGTGGAAGTTAACGTCAATGTTTCGGGTATTGTAAATGTGTTAGAACAAGCAGAAAACATAACTCAAAATGGTGAAGCAATGCAATTTCTAACAAATGAGATTCTACGACTTGCGGATGATTACACACCTATGGATAGCGGTGTGCTTAAAAATACAGCATTTGTCAGTGGTATGGGTAATGAAATTACTTATCCAACACCTTATGCAAACTATATGTATCAAGGGTATTTAATGGTTGACCCTATTACAGGGAAAGGTGCATTTTATGACCCTAAGACAAATACATATTGGAGTAGACCAAATACACAAAAGGTTGTGACTTCTACTCCATTACATTTTAAAGGTGAGCCACAACGTGGTGCTAAATGGATCCATAGAGTAGTAGATGATTATAGTGATGAATTAAGCAACGCATTAAATCAATATTTGAAAGGTAAATTATGAATATAGTTGAACGATTAAAAGATTATTTTAATACATACCCTGAGTTAGAAACTAAAACAATATTCGTTAATTTCTTGAAGGATAAAGACTTATCATTTTCAATAGCTCCATTAGCTACTCAACCAGTAGTAACCACCAATATTGATGGTTCTTATGAGAAAAGATATGCATTTGCATTAATTGGTAGATTCGATTATTCCAACGAAATACGAATGAATATTGAAAATAGTACATTCTTTGAAGATTTAGAAGAATGGATTATTAATAACAACGAAAACGAAGTATTGCCTGAACTAGACGAAGGTTATCAAGCATTAGCAATTAGAGTTACATCTAATGGATATTTGCTTGGTATATCACCTGATGGTAGAACAGGACAATATCAAATTAACTTAGAATTTATTTACGAAAAGGAGAATTAAAGATGGCGGACGTAAAAGCAATCAAAAGAAGTAAATTTGCTGAATTCTTAAATACTACACCGGGTTCTACTCCAACATGGGCAAGAATTGGTAAAGGTGTATCAGAAAATACAATCTCATACAATGCAAATGTTGTAACAGAAACATTTATTCATGAAGACAATGCATCAAATAGTGTTGATTCATATGCTCCACAAATCCCTGTTACACAATATGCATACAAGGGTGACCCTGTATTTGATTATGTTGATGGTTTAAGAAAGAAAAGAGCAACAGGTTCCGAATGTGAAACACAACTACTTATGGTTTATATCTATGATACAGATGATGATCAAACTTATGTGGCTGAAAGAAATGAAGTAGCTATCCAAGTGGATACATATGGCGGAACAGGTGGAGAAAGAAACCAAATTGGATATAACATCCTATTTAATGGTGACCCAACAACTGGTACTGCTACTATCACTGATGGAACACCAACATTTACTGCTGATTAATTAAAAGGAGTTAGAGAATGAAGAAAATTGAAATTGAAAATACAGAGCTAGTGCAAGTTGAAATCAATGATTCAGGTTTTGTTATCGAACTAAACCCACTTGATATGGACTTTCCATTAAAAGTAGAGAAAGCATCTAATGATATGACTAAACTATTAGACCATCTAAAACAGGAATTACTTGTTATTGAAAAAAGAGAAGATGTTCAAGATGGTTTATTGTCTAGAAATACCAAAGATAAACTTCTAAAGTATAAGAAATATAACGAGGATTGCGGTAAAGTGGTTGATGAACTATTCGGTGAAGGAACAACGAAAGCAGCGTTTGGCAATAAAAACTATCTTGGTATGTACAATGATTTATTCAATTCTCTAACTCCAATCATTAAAGAAGTGTATGGTAACCCTGAAAACTTATTAGAACGTGTTAAAGCTAAGTACGCTAAAGATGATAGTGAAATACTTAAATAATGCGGAAATATCCTACTAAAGTAGAAGTTGATGGGGAAATCATACAATTAGATACTAGTTTTAGAACTGCTTTAAGG
>CAVCUC010000010.1:0-42269 GCA_963605225.1 bacterium | reverse complement strand
GAAAAAGACTGAAGATATATTTATCTTAGATGCGTTCTATTCCCCTTTTTCAATTCCTTTAGATGAACCTGGTCGAGAAGGAGTTCCATACTTTTTAAATCTAGTTTCTGAAAATCATGGTGGAATAATTGATTCTAAAATTCTTGAACCTACCGATAATCGAGAAAAAACTGCTCAAAATATGATACTAAATGCTATTAAGCAATATGGTATTCCTACAGGAATAGCAGTACGAAGAGATGATTTAGAAGCATATATTAATCCAATCGTAGAAGAATTAGACATCGATTTATATGTCATGGAATGGGATGAAATCGATGAATTATATGAAGAAATATCTCAAGAATTAAACTCATTTAAACCTGAATAATAAAAAGTCTCATACGAGACTTTTTATTATTGTTATTGTTGTTGCATAGATTTCATGACTTGCTTAATTTGAGCTTCACTTGGTTTTCTTCCCATTTGAAGGAACATAGCACGAATCATTTTTTCAGTAACAGGAGGATTCTCCTTTAATTGTTTAGTGAAACTTTTTCTTGCTAAAAAGAAACCAATTGCAGCGCCTACTAAGCCACCTAATACAAACCATAGAATGGATGACCAAAATGCACTCATATAATTACCACCTTTTCACTAGGATATTCTATATTTTTTATCTATCATTTGCAAGATTGCACATTGTATAATAGAGAAATGACAAACAAAAAATACTTAAAACTGATTTTATCAATACTATCTTTATTCTTGTTATTACCTACTAAAATACAAGCAGAAGAACTAGATATAAACATCACTAGTCCTTATGCATACTTATATGATTTAGAGAATAATCAAGTCTTATACAACAAAAATGGTGACGAACAAATTTATCCTGCTTCAATGACTAAGCTAATGACTGCAATTATTGCTGTAGAACACTTAGACTTAGATGAAACAATCACCATCACTTCCGAAATGTATTCCCCTTTTGCTGGAATTGACGCTTCTGTCGCTGGATTTGCCATTGGTGAAAGCCCAACTGTAAGAGATTTATTATATGGATTATTACTTCCTTCTGGTGCAGATAGTGCTTGTGTATTAGCTTATGCTGTAGCTGGTAATATAGATTCATTTGTATTACTCATGAATGACAAAGTAAATGAACTTGGTTTATCTCATACACACTTTACAAATACAACTGGATTACATAACCCTAATCAATATTCTACTTGTGCAGATATTGCTAAAATATGTGCTGCCGCTGTTCAATACGATGCCATCAAAGAAATATTAGAAACAAAGAATTATACAACTGGCCCATTACTATATCATCCTGAAGGATTAGCACTAACCGATCACATATCTGATTCATTACGTTATGGAATCACAGGCTTTGTTGGTGGTAAAACAGGTTATACACCAGATGCAGGAAGATGTTTAGCAAGTTATGCTGTAATCAATGGTATGCAATGTATCTTAGTTACAGCTAATGCTAAAGAAGTAAGTATCCCTCAAACAGATGCATATGATATCTATAGTTATCTAAGTGAAAACTATTCTCGTACAACATTAATTGATGAAACAGAAACAATTCAATCAATTACAGTTAAAGGAGGAAAAGATGTTAAAGAAGTAAGTGTTCACCCTTCTAGTTCTTGTAGCATAGATATTCCTTATACTAGTGAAGTACAAGTATCAGTCGATTTACCTGATGAATTACAAGCACCAATAAATGCAAATACCTATATTGGTACTATAACAGCTACAGTAGATAATACTGAAATATGTTCATCTGAAATCTACATAGAAGAAGAAATCAAAGAAAGTATCCCTTCTATCATTTATCACTTTATTCAACACAATATAATCATAATTGTAATTCTTTTCATTCTTCTTTTACTTCTTCATATTCGTAATCAAAACATACGAAAGAAAAAGAAAAGAAGAAAAAAGAAATCTTCTAAAAATGGTACATCGTCACATTGATGTACCATTCTTTTCTATATAATAAAACCTTCTTAGTTTAAAATCTGATTTGTTGAAGATCGATTTCACTAAGAAGGAGGTGCCATATATGGCATAAATAATTTTATCATACCAACTATAGAGTTGATGAAAATAATATTATTCTTTTATTCTATTTGAAGATAATTAGATTGAATAATGCATTAGCTAGTTCAGTATGATCTACTGTATCATTTAAAGAACCTGTATATACAAACGAGAAGATGTAGTCACCCATTTGGAATGAAACAGCAGCACAAGGTTTCTTTAGATATTCACTATCAAATGTTACTGCCGCAAATGGACTATTTTCTATTTCTTGTACATTTTCATAGCTACTAGTTAGTTCATCCCAAGAAATATCTCTTGTTAAGTAAACTACAGAAAATAGTTGAATATCATCATCACCTAGTTTTCTAGCATCAATTGAACTTAGTGGTCTACCTTCATTAAATACACCATTATCAATAGCTTCTTGAAGTGTAGTGTCTTGAGATAATAAACCATCATATGCTTGTTCTTCATCATTTACATTCATCTTTAATCCAGTTACTACATAATCACTAGGAACACTAAATGTAAATAATTCATCAATTACTCCAAACGATAATTCCACTAAATTTGTATCCCCTTCATACAAATCAATTACTTCGCTAGTACTTTCTTCTGTAGGTTCACTAGTCGTAATACTTTCTGCACTACTAGTAGGTGCTACTGTAGCAGAACTGGTTTCTTCTTTTTGACTACAACTAATTAAGCTAGTAGTCATACATAATGCACATAATAAATAAAATATCTTTTTCATTTTCTTCCTCTTTTCCTCGAAATATTATGAATCATATATTTCTTTCAAATATTAATTTTCATTTAATTCATCGTTTATAAAAGCACGCTATCTCTAACGTGCTTATCTTTTTATTAGGCAGAAAGGCTGATATGTTCCCTCTTTTGTAGAGGTGGGTATTCTTGGTCAATCATTAGGATTCTTAGCCGTACTAAGCATTCAACACCGATATCTCCAGTCAGAATTCCCTTATATCAAATTGTAGGAAAAATACGATACCTTCCTGCGCATATAATCATATCAATAAATTAATTGATGTATAGTCTTGACTTTTATTTCTTTTCTTTAATTTGAATTCCAAGAATATCTAGTTGTTTTTGATCAACAACGTTAGGTGCATCACTCATTAAATCTAATGAACTATTTGTTGTTGGGAAGGCTACTACATCTCTAATGTTATCTGTATCAGCTAGTACCATTGTTAAACGTTCTAGACCAATACCTACACCACCATGAGGAGGAGTACCATACTTAAATGCATCTAAGAAGAAACCAAATTTAGCTACAGCTTGTTCCATTGTTAAGCCAATTGCTTCAAATACTTTAGCTTGTAATTCTTGATCATGGATACGAATAGAACCACTTAATAATTCATAACCATTTAATACTAAGTCATATGCTCTACTTGATACATTAGCAGGATCTGTAAATAGCTTATCTATATCTTCATCTTTAGGAGCAGTAAATGGATGGTGAGCTGCTACATATCTTCCTTCTTCTTCACTATATTCAAACATAGGGAAATCTGTTACCCATAAGAACTTATAGTTTCTTCCATGAGGAATTAAATCTAATTCTTTAGCTAGTTTTACACGTAGTGCACCAAGACCAGTTTCTACTACTCTTTCTTTATCAGCGATACATAGTACTAAATCACCATCTTGTAAGTCTAATTCTTGAGTGATTGCTTCTTTTTCTGCATCACTTAATACTTTAGCGATAGAACCAGAAATTGTACCATTTTCTTTCTTTAAGTAAGCTAATGCTTTTGCATTGAATCCAGCTTTTACAAATTCTTGTAGTTGGTCTAAGTTCTTACGGCTATATTTATCTGCAGCACTTGCAAACTTAATCATTCCAATCATGCCATTAGATTCAACAACATTCTTGAATACTTGGAATTCTGTATTTGTAAATAAACTTGTTACATCATGGATTTCATTACCAAAACGTAAGTCTGGTTTATCACTACCATACTTCTTCATACAAGTAACCCAAGGAATACGTTCAAAATGGTCTTCAAGATCATAGTCAACTGTACCTTTGAAGATGTCTTTCATTAACTTTTCTACGATACCAAAGATATCATCTTCATCAATGAAACTCATTTCGATATCGATTTGAGTAAATTCAGGTTGACGGTCAGCTCTTAAGTCTTCATCTCTAAAACAACGAGCAATTTGGAAATATCTTTCCATACCACCAATCATTAATAATTGTTTATAGATTTGTGGGGATTGAGGTAATGCCCAGAATTTACCATTGTAGATACGAGATGGAACAAGATAGTCACGTGCTCCTTCTGGTGTAGATCTAGCTAGAATAGGTGTTTCTACTTCAACAAATCCTTCTTCATCTAATGTATTTCTTGCAATCATACAAATCTTATGACGTAACATTAAATTCTTTTGAATAACAGGACGACGAATATCTAAATAACGATATTTTAATCTTGTATCTTCTAATGAGTCAGTATCATCAGAAATAGTAATAGGAGGAGTTAATGCAGAGTTAACGATTTTTACATCTTCTACATGTACTTCAATTTCTCCTGTAGCCATTTTAGGATTTGCATCTTTACGTAATTGAACAGTACCTGTTGCTTGTAAAATATATTCACTACGAACATCTTTTACTTTTTCAGCCATTGTTTCATCAAAAGTAAGTTGTACAATACCTGAACGATCTCTTAAATCAATAAATACTAATGATCCTAGGTTTCTACGTTTACTTACCCAACCAATTAAAGTAACTTTTTTACCGGCATCTTCTTTTCTTAATGTGCCATTTCCTTGTGTTCTTTCCATCTTATCTCCTTTTATGCATTCCAAGATTCAATCTGTTTTGTGATTTCTTCTATAGGAAGAGTAACTTGTTCACGAGTAGCTGTATTCTTTAGGTTGACTACACCTTTACTAGCTTCATCTTCACCAACGATAACAATATATTTAGCTGCGTTTCGATCAGCACTCTTAAATTGTGCTTTTAGAGAACGAGTCACCATATTTACTTCACACTTATATCCTGCATTTCTTAATGTATAAGCAATTTCTAATGGTTTACTACCAACATTACCTAAGCTAATTACATATGCATCTAATGCGTTTGCTTTCTTAAAGGCATATCCTTCTTCTTCAGCAAGCATTAATAAACGTTCTAAACCAATCGCAAAACCCATACCACTTAGTTCTGGTCCACCAAAGTATTCAACTAAGTGATCATATCTTCCACCAGCAAATACTGTAGCTTGTGCACCACTTTCAGGACGAGTTGAAACAACTTCAAATACAGTATGTGTATAGTAATCTAGTCCTCTTACTAAGCGATTATCAATTTCATATGGAATACCTAATGCATCTAATGCATTTAATACTCTTTGGAAATATTCTTTTGATTCTTCATTTAAGTAATCACTTAATTTAGGAGCATTTTTAACTGCTTCATGATCATGATCAACTTTACAATCTAGAATTCTTAATGGATTTTGTTCATATCTTCTATGACAATCCCCACATAGTTCATCTACATGGTCTTTAAAGTGTTCTTTTAAAGCTTCACGATATGCACTTCTTGAGGCATCATCTCCTAGTGTATTAATTAATACTTTATAACTCTTAATTCCTAGTTTCTTAATGATATCGATACCTAATGCTATTGTTTCTGCATCAATTTCAGGACTCTTTACACCAATATTTTCTACACCAAATTGTGTAAATTGACGTTGTCTACCCTTTTGTGGTCTTTCATGTCTAAACATTGGTCCAACATAATAAAACTTAGCAGGTAATTCCATTGAACCATAGAATTTATGTTGATCAAAACTACGAATAACGCCTGCTGTTCCTTCTGGTCTTAATGTATAAGACTCATCACCTGACATAAATGAATACATTTCTTTATTCACCATATCACTACTATCATTTTCTCTTGCGAATACATTCGTACTTTCAAAATATGGTGTTCTGATTTCTTCATAACAATATTTATCTGCTACTGTACGAATCAAATTTTCTACATCATGCCACTTGTAAATTTCTTCTGGCAAAATGTCATATGTTCCTCTAGGTGTTTGATATGCCATAAATTCCTCCTTAAAATAAAAAACGTCCTTAAACTATAAGGACGTGATTCACGCGGTACCACCTTACTTCGTAGATTTCTCTACGCACTTATTCGTTAACGCCGTCTACGTTCTTTTCTACTATCTTTCAAAAAGACTCCTCAAAAGTGTCTTTCTTTATTTCTTTAATCAATGCTTTCACCAGACCATTGTCGCTATATTTAAATCAATAAAGATTTCTTTTTCATCGGATTTGTACACAAAGATTATACTCTTACCTATTTTTTTAAGCAACTATTGGATAAATCATCCTCACTTTTAATCAAAAATGATTAATTATCACGTTCTACAGAGATAACAGAATCTACTTTTCTAATATTTGCAAGTAATGTACGTAATTGTTCTAAGTTATGTATTTGGATTGTCATCTTAATTGTAGAAAGTAATGTTTCTTGGTTAACTGATGCATTGAGTTTAACCATTGGTGCCTTTGATTGAGAAACAGTAGTCACTAAATCAGTTACTAAGAAATTACGATCATGAGATAAGATTGTTAAGTTACAATCATATAATTTATCTGGATCTTCTTGTTCCCACTCAACATGGATTAAACGTGCACCTTTTACTTTAACATTACGGCAATCTGCACGATGTACTTTTACCCCTTCACCTTGAGAAATATATCCAATAATTTCATCACCATATACAGGCAAACAACATTGTGCAATGCTCATTTTCATGGATTCTACACCAGGCACAAATACACCAATCTTACTTGTTGGTTTACGTTTAGTTTCATGATTAATAATCTTATTTAATTCTTGATCACTAATAGAACGTTTTTGATTTGTTAATTTTTCACATACTGATACAGGATTAATAATCTTAGAAGCCAATCCATACATTAAGTCTGTATAGTTATTTACACTAAATTGACTAAATATACTTTCTAGCTTTTTCTTATCCATATATTCATCAGGATTAAAGCCACGTTTTCTTAATTCATCAGATAGTACTTTTTCGCCAACAGGAACTTTTTCTTCTTTCTTTTCTACTTCCTTACGCATGAAATAAGCACGTATCTTACTTTTAGCTTGATTTGTTTTGACAAACTTCAACCAATCTTCACTAGGTCCTGTACCTTTCATAGTTTTAATTTGTACAACATCCCCTGTATGAAGAACAGTATTTAAAGGAACAATCGCATCATTTACGATTGCACCAACCATAGTATGACCAACATCTGTATGAATTCGATATGCAAAATCAATTGGAGTAGCCCCATTAGGTAAGTCAATGACTCTACCTTTAGGTGTCATAACATAAACATTTGCTTCAAAAACATCTCTTTGTAGTGTAGCCATATATTCACTAGCACTAGTATTGACATTTTCTCCTGTAAATATTGCAAAATCACGATACCAAGATAAACGATCTTCAATTTCTTTTTGTTCTACCTTAGCGTCATAATGGCCACCTTCTTTATATCTCCAGTGAGCCGCAACACCTCGTTCGGCGATTTCATCCATTTCTTCTGTACGAATCTGCACTTCAAAAATCTTACCTTCATCACCAATGATTGTTGTATGAAGAGATTGATACATGTTTGTTTTTGGTACAGCAATATAATCTTTTAGTCTACCTGGGATTGGTCTATATTTTGCATGGATATAGCCTAATATTTCATAACAATTTAATTTTGTTTTTGTAACTATACGAATGGCAAGTAAGTCTAAGATTTCATCAAATCGTTTATGACGTACTTCCATCTTATGATAAATAGAATAAAGATGTTTAGAACGACCAAAAATACGGAATTCTATATTTTGTTCATGAAGAATATCACTAATTTCTTGGATCATCTTCTGAACATAAGCTTCTCTTTCCGTCTTTTTCGCATCAACTAAATGTGCTATACGATAATATTCTTCTGGATTTAAATAATAAAAGCTTAAATCTTCTAATTCATTCTTGATAGAACTAATACCTAAACGATGGGCAATTGGTGCATATACATCTAAAGTTTCAGCAGAGATACGTTTTTGACTCGCTTCTGGTTGAAATTCTAGTGTACGCATATTATGTAATCTATCGGCTAATTTAATCAAAATAACACGAACGTCATTAGCCATCGCAATAAATAATTTACGATGATTCGCTGCTTGATATTCAGGATCATCTTTACCATGGAACTTAATTGCACCTACTTTTGTAACAGATTCAACAAGTTCTGCAATTTCCGGATTAAATTCTTTCGCTAATTCTTCTTTTGTGACAGGAGTATCTTCTATGACATCATGCAAAAAACCAGCTGCGATTGTAGATGGTCCACAATGTAACTCTGCTAATATATATGCTACGCCAACAACATGAACAAAATATGGTTCCCCACTTTTTCTTTTTTGATTCTCATGTAATTTTTCTGCGAAACTCGCTGCTCGATGAATTAAGCTTAAATTTTCTTCTTTATGAATATATTCTTCACATTTATTAAATACATCATCTAAAGTAGCTGCTTTTGTACTAGCCATATCAATATCCCCCTTTCTTTAGAAAAAAACCGAAGCATCCCCTCTCCGGTTATTTTTTCTTAGCAATCTGACATTGTTAGAATAGAATAAACATCATAATCTTTTAATGTTTCTCTACCAGGTAATCCTTCAAGTTCGATTACACAAGCAACACCAGCGACAACGCCACCTAATTTTTCAATTAGATTGACTGTTGCTTTAGCACTACCACCTGTTGCTAGTAGATCATCTATTACTAATACTCTTTGACCCGGTTTAATGGAATCAACATGCATACATAATTCATTTGTTCCGTATTCTAATGAATAAGTTTCTGTAATAACTTCACGAGGTAATTTACCTGGTTTTCTTACAGGAATAAATCCCATACCTGCTTCTACTGCTACAGGACAGCCAAATAGGAATCCTCTAGATTCAGGGCCAGCAATTAACTCTGCATTTACTTTTTTTGCATACTCACTTAATAATCTTGTTACTTCTCTATATGCTTCTGGATTATTTACAATAGGTGTAACATCTCTAAACATAATTCCTTTTTTAGGAAAATCTGGAATTGAAGCGATATATTTTGTTAAATCTAATGACATCTCTATGTCCCTCCGGTATTTATGAACTTTTTTATTATACTATGAAATTATTCAATTTCCATGCTATCTATCAATATCTGTGATGATTTTCTACCTCTAAACTCATTTACAGCTAATGTTCCAATGACATATTTTGGATTTTCTACTGTTTCTATCTTTTGATAACTAAAAATCACACCATCGATTTGATTAGAAAAAGCATACTTTGTCACTTTTTCATACGTCATTTTTTTCATGATTTCAGGATGATCTAAAGCAAACTCTAACTTACCTATTTCTTTTGGTATTGGTTTAATTTTCTTTAAATCTTCAATTTGTTCAACTGTAATTTCACTTGTATGAACTTTAATTGCATCCTGAATTGGTTCATCTAACTTTACATTTAAGCTAGTATACTTTTGCATCATCTTATTTTTTAAATCATCTAATTGATCTTTGTTAAAGGCAAATCCTGCAGCTTGTTCATGCCCTCCAAAAGCAGTGAATTCATCAAAATCTTTTAAGAATTCAAACAAGTTAAATCCTGGAACACTACGTGCACTTGCTTTTACTTCGTCTAAGTGACTTGTCATAATAATGCATGGTCTCTTATAATTTGAAGCAATTTTACCCGCAACTAGTCCTGCTAATCCTTCATCAAAACTTTCATCATATAGAATAATCAAAGGAGAATCATCAATCATGCTTTCTGCTTTAGTAACCATTGCATTAGATAATTTCTTTCTTAAATCATTTACTTTATTTAATGAAACACTATAAGAAGAAATAGATTTCAAGTTGTTTGATAATAAAAATGGTACGAGTGTATTTACATTAGATTCATCTTGAATACGAGCAATACTATTTAGTTTAGGAACAACTTGAAATGCTATGGCTGTTTCATCTATTTCTGTTCCACTACGAAATAAAGATGAAACAGATGGTAAGATACCTTGTTTAATTAACTCTATGCCTTTACGAATAATGACTCTAGTTTCTAGCCAAAATGGCATTACATCACCAATTAAAGCAATAGCTGCTAATGCAGTGTGAGTGTCTACTTCACCAAGTAAATTTCTTGATAACTCTAAAGCAACACCAGCTCCAGATAAATACGCAAACTCTTCTTCCATATAATCAGGATGAACAACAATCGTAGCATTTACTTCATCTTCAATTTGATGATGATCTGTCACGATAATATCTATGCCTAATTCATGTGCTTTAGTAATTGCATCAAATGCTTTAACACCATTATCTACTGTAATAATTAATGTATATCCCTTTTGATAAGCTAGTTCTACCGTATGACTAGATAAACCATAACCTTCTTTAAAACGGTCTGGAATATAATAACCATTTTCTATATTTAAACGATCTAATACATCTTTCATGATAGCTGTAGAGCAAATACCATCCGTATCATAATCCCCACCAACAAATACTTTTTCATGATTCTCTTTCGCTTGTAAAATTCTCTTACAAGCTTCTTGAACGCACTTTGCCTTACTTGTTTTAAGCGTAGTATTTGTATCTAAAACTTGTTTTATTTGCAAGTCATTTAACGAAGCTTTTGTTAACACTTTAGAAACTAAAGTTGTTAAATGATACTTATCTTGTATTTCTTTTTCATCAACATCAACAATGTTATATTTCACTTTTCTAATACCAACTTTCTAAAATAATCACCACGAGCTTCAAAGTTCTTAAAATGATCATAAGAAGTTGATGCTGGAGATAAAAGAACATACGTATATGGACGTGCAATTTTTTTTGCTAAAGCTACTGCTTCATTCAAGTCTTCTACATCAAATAGACCATCACGTTCTAATCCTTTATCTTTCATTTCACTATGAATTCGTTTACCTGTAGCGTACATAAAAATCACTTGTACATCTTTTTTCTCATATAAAGCATGTTCTAGCTTATCGTAATGAATACCTCTATCCATTCCACCAACTAGTACTACGGAAGTATTAGAATATGTTTCTAAAGCTTGAATACATGTTTCTCCTATTGTAGAAATAGAATCGTTGATATATGTCACATCATGGATTGTCCCTATATTTTCTAAACGATGTTTTAATGGCACAAATTCTTTTACTGCTTCTAAAAAGCTTTCATCACTAATGTCATAAATCTCTGCAATCTTATAGGCAACAGATAAATTTTGATAGTTATGTTCACCTTTTAAAGCGCACTCTTTAATTTCAATTTGTTTATTACCATTATGCAAAACATTACCTGTAGCATATACTTCTTTACCAATTTTAATAGAATCATTTCTATTTGCTCTACTAGCAATAGCTTCACCAATAATTAAAGTGTCACCTTTATTTTGATGTAAGAAAATTTGGTCTTTCGCTCTACCATAGTTTTCAAAAGTACCGTAATGATCTAAATGTTCATCAAATAGATTAATGTAGATAGCAACACTCGGTGAATATGAAGAAAACTCTAATTGATGACATGATATTTCAAACACTACAAGAGCATCTTCTGTTAATTCATCAATCACATCAAAACAAGCTTTACCAATATTACCAACTAAGAATGTCTTATATTTTTTCGATAATACTTTAGCAATAATGGATGATGTTGTACTTTTTCCTTTCGTTCCTGTTATACCAATTGTTTGATTACGGTAATGCTTAAGGAATAAAGGTGCTTGTCCTGTAATCTTTGTATGATCAATCGTACTAGGTACAACAATACCTGGTGCTTTAATAATTAAATCATAATCATTAAAATTTGTTTCTTGTTCAGTTAATAAGATAGTATTTGTTGTGTTTTGAATACGGTCTATATTTTTATCCACGATAGTTAATATTTGATTAGGTAGTAAGGAGCGAATAAATTCATAAGAAGATTTCCCTTCCATACCATAGCCCCAAATCAATATATTTTTATGTTCAAATTCTTCTATCCATTTTTCTCGATCAATCATTTATTTAAACCTTCTATCTTTTCATGCATAATCTTTTGATATTCAGGAATGACTAAATTTTCATCATTCCACATATTCATATCTAATTTACGATCCTTGTAGTAGTCATAGAATGAGCTTTCTTTATACTTCTCATATAAATATGGACATTTACGATTTTCTTCGTTATGTCTAGCAATACACATATTGATTGCGATATTTACTTCTTCACGTGTTCCAACACACTCAAATGGTTTGTTGATGGATATACCAGTTAATTGTGTAAATAAATCATATAATTCAGGATCATTTAAGATATCTCTACCAAAAATATGTTCAATTTCTTCATCACTTAAGAAAGCACTTAGCATAATCGCAACAAACAAACATTTTGCGCATTTACCGCACCACTTTTCTTCTTTTTGACCAACATTACAACTTCTAAATACTTCATGATATTGTTTTAATGTTGAGAAAATACAAGTAATCTGTAACTCGCTTAATGGTCTTAACAAAGAAAAATAATGGATTCCACTTGTAATATAGTGATCCATATAGAATTTAAAATCTTCTTCAAATTCAAATGTTTTACTATATTGATGATTTACTTTACTACCTTGTATCGTTGATTCATTTGCACTAGCTTCATTTGATAAACAGATATATTTCTTTTGATAAACAATGGAAGTTAAAACAGAGGCAAACGCTGCCATAGCAGAAAATGGTGTATGCCCATTTAAATATCCCTTCTTGTTTAGTTCTAACATTCTAGAATCAAGCGTTCTTGTAGGATTAATTAAATATTCATTGTCATATCCTGCAGCCTTAGCACTATGAATAGCACTCATAACTTTATTAATCACAAACGCGTGATTGTCTTTTTTCATACCATCTAATAAATATAGACTAACAAAAGAATCTTTTCCTCCACCTACAGGAATTAAGTTGCCAAGATACACGCCTGAATCTTCTTCTCCTTCAATCTTCTTTCCAAAAGAAAGTAAATTCATAAAAGAATCGACATCTGTTTCAATATGATTGATATAGAAAAATTCTCCTAGACCATTAAAGTATAATTTCTTCCACCAAGCAATTTGTGTTTCATCAAGTGATCCACATTCAATATGCACATTAGGTGCACATGTAATCTTCCAATAGCTAATTAATTCAACTAGTCCTAATGAAAAAGCTGCTTCTTGAAATACTTTTAAGTTTTTAACTATTCGACTTGTCTTTGGTTTTTTTAAAGTAAATGTTGGTTCAAAAAAAGATAAATCTTTAATTTCAAATGTATATGTAATTTTTACTTGTTCATCATCTTCATCAATTAAAAATGAATGATAGTAAAAATCTGTATATTGATTTCTTAACTCGTTATATTCCATAACTCACCTACCGTATCTATTATAGCTTTTCTAGTAAACCTATCACATCTTCCATTGAATCTTCTTTAAATTCAATTAGCTGTTTTAATTCATCATCTGGTTCAATCGTATCAAAAATAAAGCAATGATGCATATGTGCACGTGTTGCCGCAACAATACCATTTTTTGAATCTTCTACTACTAGTATTTCACTAGGATCAATATTTAATTTTTCACTTGCTGTTAAAAAGATTTCAGGACTAGGCTTTTTCTCTTTCACTTCATCACCACATACCATAACATCATATGGTAATTCTATTGATACTCTAGAACATAAACATTTTACATATGATTTAGGACTACTAGAACAAATACCTATTTTATAATCATTTTGTTTTAAATATTGAAATAAAGGAATGAGTCCTTTTTTATTTAAACAATCTGTATGTATACTTCCCCAAAACTTTTCGTCCATTCTTTTAGGCATCATAACTTGAAGTAATTCTTCAAATCCAGGTATTACATAAAATTGTTTTATATCGCCACCACCAGTAACTTCTAAAAAGAAATTATCAGGTAGAGTAACGCCATATTCATTCGCTGTTTCACGCCACATCATTTGGGAAACAACTTCTGTATCAAACATTGTGCCATCACAATCAAATAGTACTGCTTTAATTTTCATAAAATCCCTCTAAAAAAAGTAGCGGATATCCGCTACTTAATTATGCATTAATTCCTTTAATTGTATACTCATCAAGAGCTTCTTTTTTGACTTTTTTTGCTTTCTTTTGTTTAGGCGTATAATGCGAACGAATATATGTCCAAACATATGGCATGATAAACATTGAAGAAATTGTACCAGCAATTAGACCTATAAACATTGCGAATGTAAATGTAAAGATAGATTGAGATCCAGCAATTAATAGAACAATTACAGGTAATACTGTTGAAATAAAGCTATATAAAGTCATACGGAATGTATTATTTAATGCTTCATTAGCTATCTTTGTATATTCTGTATTACTAATTTTTCCTTTTCTAGTTGCTACAGTTTCTTTAATACGATCACAAACAACAATAGAGTTATTGATTGAGTAACCAATAATTGTTAATAATACGGAAATTAATTCTGTATTTACTTCAAAACGGAATATTGCAAATACTGATAAAGTAATTAATACGTCATGAACTAACGCAACTAAACAACTTAATGAATAATCGAATTCATATCTAAATGCAATATAAAGTAACATCGCTACCCAAGCAACTAATGTTAGGATAACAGCGTTTCTAACTAATTCTTTACCAACTACTGGAGTAACAACGTTATCACCTGGTTCAATACCATAGCTTTCTGTAAATGCTGTTTTAATTTCTGTTAATTGATCAGTTGTTAAGCTATCTTTAGTTGTAGCATAAACTGTAGTTTCACCAGATTCTTGATAAGAGAAGTTGCTATAACCCATAGATTCTAACTTTTCTTCTACTTCTTCACTAGTAATTGCTGATTCAGAACTAATTGTTAATTTTGTACCACTAGAGAAATCAATACCTAAATTCATGAATCCATTACCACTTGTAGAATGAATTACACCAGAACCTAAAGCACAAACAAGAACAACAATTGCTCCAATAATAACTTTCTTAGAATAAGATAAGAAGTTAACTTTCTTATAACCAAAGTAGAATTGTTTTTCTCCTTTAGAAACATTAGGAATTTGATTTTTCTTTACACCAAACCATTGAGGTTTATCATCGCATAAACCAGTTTCAGCTAATAGATTTAATAAGAATCTTGATAAAGCAACGTTAATCACTAATGTCATTACAACAGTGATAATTAACATTGTCGCAAATCCTTTAACTGAACCATTACCCCACCAATACATAATTAAACCAGCAAGTAATGTTGTAAATTGAGCATCGAAAATCGTAACAAATGAAGATTTTTGACCTTGAGCAATAGCAGATTGAACACTATGTCCTTTGTATAATTCTTGACGAATTCTTTCGTAAGTGATGATATTCGCATCAACTGTCATACCAACACCTAATACAAGTGCGGCAATACCAGGTAATGTAAATACTGCACCAATTACAGCATAGATTCCAAAGATTGCCCATAAGTAAGCAGCTAACATAATACTAGCTAATACACCTGGTACACGATATTCATAAATCATGAATGCAATAACAAGTAGTACACCAATTAAACCAGCTACAGCTGTTTTGTTTAATGCATCTTTACCAAATTCAGCAGAAACAACGTTTGAACTAATTTCTGTTAATTTAACAGGTAATGAACCTGAGTTAATTAAGTTCGCAAGAGTTCTCGCTTCACTTTCTGTAAAGTTACCAGAAATAATACAGTCACCTGTAATTGTAGAAGTTACACTTGCTGCAGAAATATATTTAGGTTCTTGTCCAGCAGCTGCTTTTTGCCTTTCTGCTGTATAAGAATCACCTTCTTCATAGTCTAACCAAATGACCATTACATTTTCGCCATTAGATGAACTCTTTGCGGCGATTGTTGAAGTAATTTCACCAAACTTAGAACCATCAGCGATTTTTAATGAAACAACTGGTTTACCGTCTTGATAACCAAGAGAAGCACCACCTTCAGCGATAATAGAAGCATCACTTAATTCGTTATCATCTACATCTCTGAATGTTAGATTAGCTGTTGTACCTAGCATTTCACGAGCAGATTCTTGATCAGCTACACCAGCAAGTTGAACTCTGATACGATCATCACCTTCAACTGTAATTTGTGGTTCACTAACACCAAGCACGTCAACTCTCTTTGTAATACTGTTGACTACAGCTGTCATATCAACATCTTGTCCTTCATTTAAAGGTTCGATTTGATATAAAATTTCAAATCCACCTTGTAAGTCTAAGCCAAGATTTAGATTTGATTTGATTGTACTAAATGTAGAAATAATTAGTACGGCCAAAATTGCACAGACTGCAAAGATTTTTGGTAGTCCATGCTTCTTGTTTTTCTTTTCCATGAAATTACTTTCCTCCAATTAAATCTGAGAAATCAGATAATGACTTCTCACTCCCACTTATAATTGCTTGTCTAGATAAAAATTTAACTATGTCATTTCCGGTAACAGACATTACATCATTCACCGCAACATGTAATGCTTTGGGAACTTTTCTTTTCCAAATCACTTGAGATAAATAATCTTCTAGATTTTGATAAGACAATGTAGATAATGCTTCACGCTGAAGTTGGTGTAATTTCACCACCATAGTCATTTGCACTTCAGTATTTGTTGTATCAAAACATTCTCTCTCCATCCTATCCTCTTTCTACTTGCAAGTGTATATTATAACAGGGAAATTTAAATAATAAATCTATTTTCCTGCAAAGAATCCAATAATTGCAAATATTGCAGAAACAATCCAGAACAAATGAACAGTACTATTTTCTGTCATTCCTTTAATTACAAAGGAATAATGGATTGGTGTATATGGGAATACTTTTTTATGTCTTGTCTTTACAGATGTAATTTGAATAATGACACATAATGTTTCTACAACAAATATGCCACCTACTAGAATCAAAGGTATTTCTTTCTTTAATACCATTGCTAGTGCTGCTAAAACACCACCTAATGCAAGTGATCCTGTATCTCCCATAAAAATCTTAGCTGGTTTAACATTGTAATGTAGATAGCCTAATAATGCGCCTAATAAGCAAGCAATAAAAATTGTGATACTTCTTTTACCACTCATATAAGCAAATAGCATAAATACAGTAAATACACTAAATGAGCATCCTGCAGCTAAGCCATCCATACCATCTGTTAAATTTACAGCGTTGCTTGTTCCTGTAAACATGAATAGAACTAAGATTACATAGAAAAATCCTAGTTCAATTACTGGGCCATTAAATAATAATTGAATATTTAATACAGAATGTCCTTGATAAATCCAATAGAAAATAATGGCTAATAAAAGTTGTAAAGCAAATTTATATTTTGCTTTTAATCCATCATTATTCTTTTTTACTGCAATTAAGAAATCATCAGTAAAGCCAATAAGACCATATCCAATAAATGCCAAAAAAATCATGCATACTTCAAAATCCAAAACACAACTAGGATTTAATAATATTGTTACAAGTACTGGAACAATAATGAATAAAGCTCCTCCCATGATTGGTGTTTTTGCCTTGTCTTTATATTCTTGTAAACTATAGTCATTTACTGTTTGGTTAAAGCTGATTTTCTTTAAGAAATCAATAAAATGAGGCATAACAAGAAGCACAACTATCAAGCTGATTGTAAACCCAAGCATCATTCGAATCGCCATGTTTCTATCCCCTTTCTAAATCTTGATAATTATACCTAAATCCCTATTCAAACACAACTTCTATTTCAGTACCCTTAGTTACTGGAGTACCTGCAGAAATATTTTGTGAAGTAACAACACCTTCTCCTTCTAACTTGAAGCCAAATTGTGTGACAGACCATAGTGCAGTTACTTCTTTACGCGTCCACCCTGTCAAATCAGGCATGATGAAATTATTTGTATCAGTAATTAAGAATACCTTTTGCCCAGATGTAATATATGAATTTTCCGCAGGATATTGTGCAATAACCGTATCTCCACTACCTAATATATATTGATTTGTATTCGAATCTGCTAATTTTTCTGTTGCATATTCTAAGCTATGATTAACTAAGCTTGGCATTTCGCTAGTAACAATTTCTGTTAAATCTTCAGAATCAACTGTTTCACTAGTATCACTTTCTTCTGTAGAATCTGTAATACTGCTAGTAAAGCCAAGACGAATTGCTGTTTTACGGAGTAAGTTTTTTACATGTTCTGTTTTATATTGTGCATTAGCGTCATATGGTGCTTCAAAGCAATAATAAACCATAACTTGAGGATTTTCCGCAGGCATAGCACACATGATCGATACAATTGTATAACCTGATTGATATCCACCATTAACCGCTACTTCGGCAGTACCTGTTTTACCCATCAATTTACATTCTGGGATTTGGTAATATTTCGCTGTACCTTCGTCATCATTAATAACACGATATAAAATACCTTGTAATGTTTTGGCTGTATCTTCCGTAATTGGATTCCCTGTCACTTTTGTTTCAGCTTGATAAATCACATGACTAGAATCATAAGAATCACGAATAGAATCAATATAATATGGTCTAACCATTGTGCCATCACCAAATACAGCACTATAAGCTTGTAACATTTGTAACATTGTTACTGTTGAACCTTGACCATAACTTAAAGAGATTTTATCGGCAGGCCAAGTAAAGTTTAGGGAACCTGTTTCTTCTGGTAAACCATCAGAATTTACAACTTGGAAGAATCCAAATTTCTTCATGTATTCTAAGTGTGTATCTGCATTAATTAATCTATTTTGTACTTCAGCAGTAACTGTATTTAATGACATGATTAATCCATAGTCGAGTTGAATCATGCCATAGTTCTTTCTTTTGGCATTATAGATACAACCATAACCATTACTTTCTACACGAACTGGATTATTATTTTCATCACTCGAGAAACAATATGGTCCACTATACACTTCTTCAGTACCATCATATGTTCCTTCATTGATAGCAGCCGCATAAGTAAATGTCTTTAATGTAGAACCTGGTTCATAAGGGATTTGCGTACCATAGTTGTTATAGTCAGTAATATCTAATGTATTAGGATCAAAAGATGGACTTTGACCCCAAGCTAAGATTTTACCTGTACTAATTTCCATGACAGAACCCCATACTCTCGAAGCATTGAATTCATCATTTGTCATTTCAAAAGATTCTTCTAATGCTTGTTGAATAACAGAATCAAGTGTCGTATATACATCATATCCATTTACTGCTGATACTGTTTCTTCTTTCATACCAGGCAAAATATTTCCATCTTTATCTGATTGATAAGTACTATAGCCATCTGTACCTTGTAAATAACCATTTAGATATAATTCAGCACCCATCTTACCAACTGTAGAACCTGTTTCATCAGATTGAGCAAATCCAATCAAATTAGACGCAAATGTACCTAATGGATATACACGTTGAATAGAATCAGTAAATTCAATACCCGGTAAGTTTAAAGCTTCAATTTCTTCTTTTGTAGATTTTGATAAATTTCTTCCTGCTGTACCAAGTTCTGTTTGGTATACATCTTGGTTTAGATAACTTAAGCATTGGTCATAATCCATTTTTAAGATCTTAGATAAAGCAGCAGCTGTACCCTCTTTATCTTTAACATAAGCAATTGTATCTCCAGTTGAAGGACGATTCTCATCTAAAATACAAACAATATTATAAGTTTTGCTATCTTGAGCAATAATTGTTCCATTACGGTCATAAATATTTCCACGTAATGCTTTATTTGTTGTTGTAACAGTATTTGCTGAATCAGCATATGCACTTAAATCTGTTCCTGATCCAACATGTACTTTAGCAATGGTAACCAAAAAAACATTAGAAGCAATTAGTACCATTACCGCTAATGTTATCGTGAATATAACAAATGTAGTCCTTTGTGTTCTATTACGAACTTTTTTTCGCATTCTACTCTCCGTCATTTACCGCTATTGTAACAATATTATCTTGATTTAGCGATAGACCATTTTCATTTGCGATATTATCTACTCTTTCACGAGTACTTAAAGTTTGTATTTCTACCTTGATTGCATCGTTTTGTGTTTCAATTTGAGCAATCTCGCGTTCGATAGATTGTTTCTTCGCACTAAGAGTATTATTGACTGTTCTTAAAAATAATCTAGTAGATAAACCAAAGCCTACTGAAAAAAGGCAAAATGTAATTGTAAATCCTATTAAATTCATGTGTTTTCTACTTTTTTTATTTTTCTTTTTCATATCATTTCTTCCTTTCAATTACTCTTAGTTTTGCACTATGTGCACGATGATTTTCTTCTAGCTCATCATCGCTACTTTCAATCGGTTTTTTTGTGACAAGAACGTAATCTGGTTGTTCTTTATCAATTTCTCGAACTGGAATCTTTGGATCAATATATGGAACTGAGGATAATTCTTTAAATACATTCTTTACCATTCTGTCTTCTAAAGAATGGAATGTAATAACAGCTATTCTACCATTAATATTTAATAGTTCACACGCTTCTTTTAATCCAAGTTCTAGAGATTCTAATTCGTGATTTGTTTCAATACGTAATGCTTGAAATGTTTGTTTTGCAGGATGTCCTTTTTTGTTTAAGACTTTATTTGGTAATGCACTTTTAATGACATCTACTAGTTCGAATGTTGTTTCTATCGGTTTAGTCATTCTTCTTTTTTCAATTGCTCTAGCAATTTGTTTCGCATTTCTTTCTTCACCATAAGTTACAAGTATTCTGCATAAATCAGCAAATGAATAAGTATTTACGATTTCATAAGCAGATAATTCTTGGCTTTGGTCCATGCGCATATCTAACTTTGCATCAAAGCGATAACTAAATCCTCTAGTTGCATCATCAAATTGAGGAGAACTTACGCCTAAGTCCATCATTACACCATCAACGTGTTCTATGCCTAGTTCATTTAAGCATTCTTTCATATGGCAGAAATCGTTATGGATAAATGTAACTTTGTCTAAGTAATCTTGTAGATTAACTTTACTTTCTAAGATTGCTGTTTCATCTTTATCAAATGCATATAGGTGACCTGTTGTAAGCTTAGATAGTAGTTCTTTCGCATGGCCTCCTCGACCAAGCGTACCATCCACATAGATACCATCCGGTTTAACATTTAATGAATCAACTGTTTCATGTAATAAGACACTTTTATGTTCCATTATCGTAAATACTCCGTTAACGATTCAGCAATTGTTTCAAAGCTTTCTCCTGCCTCTTCATCAAATGCATCCCATCTTTCTTCAGACCATATTTCTACGTGGTCTGCAGCACCTACAACAACGCATTTCTTTTTCATGTCAGCAGATGTAATAAGAACTTGTGGTAGTTGGATTCTTCCTTGACCATCAAGTTCACATTCGCTTGCTTTAGAAGTTAAATAACGAATGTATTGTCTAACTTCTTTTTTCGTTGTAGGTAATTTTTCTAGTTGCTCAATCACTTTTTGCCATTCTGTTTCAGTATAAATTGTTAAGCAACCATCTAATCCTTTAGTAACAATGAAAGTGTTCCCTAATTCTTCGCGGAATTTAGCAGGAATAATGATTCTGTTTTTAGCGTCAAGACTATGTCTATATTCGCCCATAAACATATCAAATCACCCACTTTCTACCACTTTGTAACACTTTCTACCACTATTCTATCACTAATGGGATAAAACACAAGAAAAAGTACAGCTTTGTCGCTTAAAACTGTACTTTCATTTTCTAAGGATAAATTGTGTTTTGAGCAAATAAAAAATCCCTTAAATTGGGATCTTTTATATCAATTACTCGCCTACTTTAGCGGATGTTTTTTCACTACCAACAGATCCGCAGTTAGGGCATGCATGGTGAGATCTTTTCATTTCACCACAAACTGGGCACTTAACAAGAGTTGGAGCGTTTAACTTATAGTGAGTTCTTCTCTTGTCTCTTCTTGTGCTTGAGTTCCTTCTTTGTTGTACTGCCATTGCCTAGCACCTCCTACTTTTCATTCTTCTTTGAATTCTTTCAGTTTTGCCAGGCGAGGATCTATCCTTTGTCCCTGACTTTTCTGATACTCTTCTTCAGTAATTACTCTCCAACCGTCACCAGATGGATAATCACCTTCAGAAGCGTTTGTCACTTGTAATGGAACTTCCAGCATTATATCATCAATAATCGCTGGAAGAAGCTCAATGACTTCATTTGTTACGAAACGAACACCATCTTCTTCGACTTCTTCAAAAACATAAGTTTCATCACTATCTGTTTCAAAAGGATATTCAATTTCTTCGTTTGTAATAGCATCTGGAACTAACATTGTTCCTGATACATTTAACTGAACATAGAAACGATTTTCCTCTTCATCGAGATAACCATGTCCGCTAACATGAACATCTTTTACTGAATTGATTCGACTATTGTTTGCAAATGCTGAAGCATCAATTTCGATATCTTCATCAAAAGAAACATTGCCTGAATTACTTTGTAATAAATCCGCAAGCGTCCACTTCACAGTAAAAGACCTCCTTATCGTCAACAAGTAAAGATTATAACAAAAGAACGATTAAAGTCAATCAATTAAAGCATCAAGCCATGCAATTATTGTATTTTTTACATCATCTTTTTCAATTTCATTCAAAATTTCATGTCGCATGCCTTCAAATTCTTTTACTTGAATGTTGTGATAACCCGCTTCTATTAATGTATTTTTAGAATCTTCTAATCCTTTTGTTCCTCCAGTACATGGATCATCTTTTCCTACTACAAATAAAATTGGTAAATCTTTATTTTTACATTCATACAATTTAGGATTATGCATTTGTACCATACCTTGCAATTCATGAATATAACCACTAATCGTAAATGGAATACCAGATAAAGGATCACTAATATATGCATCTACATTATCTTTGTTATAGCTAATCCAATCATTTGGTGTTCTAGGATTTTCCACTTGGTTATTAAATGCACCAGTCACTAAAGAATCTAGTAGTTTACTATGCCCTTTATCTCCTTTAAATAATTTAATTATTTTTCCTAAAGCAATTCCTAAAGGGGCTGCTTTTTGGTAGTTAGGGGCACCAGATAAAATTAATCCTTGTATATTTTGATCATGTTTTTGAATATAGCATCTACTAACCATACTACCCATTGAATGGCCAAACAAATAAACTGGAACACTTCCAAATGTATCATGACATAATTGGTTAATTTCTTCTGCACTTTCAATTAATGCATCCCACCCCTTTTCACCAAAATAGCCATAATCTCCATTAGCTGTTTCACCATGTCCTGGTAAATCGAAGGTAATGACACCATATCCATGTTCTTTTAAAGTACTTGCAAAATCTTCATATCTTTTGCGATGTTCTTCCATGCCATGAACAATTTCTACACAACCTTTTATTTCACCATCTGGTTTATATATACTCGTCACTAATTGCATATTATCATTTCCTCCATTTGTAATTTTATTGTAACATGTATTGTGCAATAGAAAGACTAGGTAAAAATATGCAAATAACAGGAATTGTCGCTGAATATAACCCATTTCATACTGGACACATGTATCAAATACAAAAAACAAAAGAAATAGCCCACCCCGATTTATTAATTGCCGTTATGTCAGGTAACTTTGTACAACGAGGAGAACCAGCAATTATCGATAAATGGGAGAGAGCGAAATGTGCTATAGAAAATGGTGTAGATTTAGTCATAGAACTACCCTATATTTATGCAACACAAAGTTGTAATCAGTTTGCTCATGGAGCTTTAACTTTATTAAAACTAGCTGGCATTAATGCTTTATCGTTTGGATCAGAATGTGGTAATCTTGATAACTTATTAGAAATTAGTGAAACACCAATCAATCCAGACCATTTAAGACAATCATTAGATTCCGGTATGAGTTTTCCTAAATCTTATAGTTTATTAACAACTGAAATGCGTCCGAATGATATTTTAGCTGTAGCTTATCTCAAAGAAATACAAGGAACAAATATTGAACCAATTCTTATTGAGAGAACAACAAACTATTTAGATGAAGAAATGCATGAACATATTTCTAGTGCTACAGCTATTCGTAAAGCACTAAAAGAAAACCGTAGTTTAAATCACACGACCCCAATGGAAGAAGTCATCAAAGAAAAAGGAATGAGTTTTCTAGAAGCTTATTACCCTTATATTCGTACTTATCTTTTAATAAGTGATAAAAAGAGACTCGCTGATACATTCTTATTTAGCGAAGGCATTGAGAATCACATCGTTGAACAAGCAAAAAAGAATCCTACGTACGATGGATTCCTAAGAGATTGTACAAATTGGCGCTATACTTCTAGCCGTATTAGAAGAACCGTTCTACAAGCCGCAAACCAAATCACTAAAGAAGACGTTAGAAAACTACCACCACTCGATACATTACGTATCTTAGCTTTTAACGATAAAGGTAGAGCATATCTTCATGACATGCGTAAAAAAGACATTCATATTGCATCACGTTTTGCGACTGTCCCTTCTCCATATAGAGAAATGGAATATAAAACAACCTTATTCTATTCTTCTATTTTTGATGAAGAAAAAAGACAAGATTTATTATCAAAAGAAATTGGTGGAGCTCTTTACATCAAGTGAAAGTAAAAAAATCATTTCAATAGCATTACTAGAGCATAAAAAATGGCATATTGTGAACATTTCGATGAACAATATGTCATTTATTGCTTTTCAAATCCAATGTAAATTACAATTGATTTTACAAAGCCCCACGTGATTGAACCCCACTGCTAAAAAAAGACCCCACTATAAATATTAAGCTATAGTAGGCGTCAAAACGTGCAACTGGCTACCATTTTAAAGGCCCTATAGCTTTGCGTCACAATCTTTCAATTGCTTTGCTCATATTTATTTAACTTCATTCTAGTCATGTTGTAGAAATAATGCAATATGAAAAAGATAATTAATGATTATTTGAGTGTTCCATCTAATATTGCATCAATTACAACACTTCCTACCTTAAAGTTATTTTCCATTGCTGTCTCAAAAATATCTAGTGTTTCACTACTATCTGCTAGTTCTATTGATCCATCATCTCCCCATAAGCTCTCTGGAGTATCGCCATTCATATAAACATCCATATTTACTGAATCACGAATAACAATATAATGGTCTAGCATATCATTACGTTTTAATACAACTGCTAGTGCATTATCTTCCATTTCCGTTACAGCATAAGGATCAACACATCCATATGTTTCTACAATCTGTAAAGCTGTCGCATGATTGTATTCACCTTTCCAATAGTTATCACTCGTCACAGCTGTCCCTAATAAAACTTTAGGATCGCGTGTTGCCCAATCTTCGTTGTTAAATGCTTTAGCCATATATGATTTTGTATTTTCTGTAGTTTCTAATTTTATATCTTTTACTAAATCGTATATTTTATGACATAACTCTTGATTTAATTCATTATAGGCAACCGAATCATAGCTTTCATCATGAAACCAAGTTGTATCACTATCTGTACTTATATCTCTTATATCCGCATGGTGTCCTAAATCAAAATCTACAGTTGAAGTTGAAATATAGACATCTCCCATCACACCATAGTCTCTACTTGATCCTCCACATCCTGTACTAAGAATATAAGCATTTGAAAAATCAAAACGACTATCTAGTAAAATAGCTTGTAAACTAGATGCAGAATTCACTTTCCCCATTCCCGTAACATATAGTGCTACACCATCTTTTACATATAACTTATTGCCATCAATTCCACCTTGTATGTCGTATGCGTCACCATCTTTTACATAAGCATCATAATAAAATTGCGCTTCTCCAGGATAATCACCTGTCATTTCTCCAATTTCAAATTTCGGTAGAATCAATACCTTGATTTCGATTTTTTCTGTTTTTGAAACATTGAATAATATATATGTAGCAAGTGAACCAATTAATAGTCCTACTACTAAAGCTATAGAAGTAATTTTTTTCATCTGTTTTCTCCGATAACTATCTTACGGTATTGATCAAATTTTATCCATTCTTTTTAAAAATACTATCTAAAGTTTTAAAGATTCGTTTCTTATCAATTAAAGTAAAGCACTTTATATGAAGTTCTAACTTAGACAACAAAAAAAAGACTCACAAAAATGTGAATCTTAATTCATTAGTCAGCTTTAACGTTTGTATATACTTTATTTACATCGTCACAATCATTAAGCATAGAGATTAGCTTATCAAAAGCATCCTTATCTTCTTGTGTGTCTAATGTAACGTATTCAGTTGGAAGTAATGTAGCTTCGCAAACATCAAATGTAACTTCTGGTAATAATTTTTGAATAGCATCTTGAGCTTTACCGAAATCTTGGAATGTTGTTTTTACAGTCATTTCTCCATCTTCTACAGAGATATCTTGTACATCAACTTCAGCTTCCATCATTGCTTCAAGCATTGCATCTTCATCAGCATATGCAAATACAAATAGTCCTACTGATTCATAGTTGTAACTTACAGCACCACTATTACCTAATTTAGCACCATGACATTTGTTAAAGCATGTCTTTACATCTGTATATGCACGATTTGTATTATCTGTTAAGCAATCAATAATAACTGTGCTTGCTCCAGGTCCAAATCCTTCATAACGAGCTTCTGTATAGTTTTCATCAGTTCCACCTTTTGCTTTTTCGATAGCTCTCTTAATAACATCTGCTGGAACTTGGTTACTCTTAGCTTCTTGAATTTTACGTTTTAATGCAAGGTTCATATCAGGGTCAGGAACACCATTCTTAGCCGCAATATATAATTCCTTTCCATAACGTGAATATAATTTAGATTTAATCGCAGCTGTTTTTGCCATTGATGCTGCGCGCACTTCATGTGCTCTTCCCATAGTTAATACCACCCTTTCAGTTCAAATTTTGCTAAATTATTATATCAAAGCATGATTTCAAAATAAAGCATGAAATCAATATTTATACTGCATTTATACAAAAACCACCCATTATCTATATCGATATGAGTGGTTTGATTCATTTTTAAAGATTAATCTAATTTACTTCCATTAGATTCAATAACTTGTTTATACCAGTAAAAACTTTTCTTTTTATAACGTTCTAGTGTTCCAGAACCATCACTTTGTAAGTCAACATAAATCATGCCATAACGTTTATCAATTTCTGCTGTAGAACAAGAAATTAAATCAATACAACCCCAAGAAGTATATCCTAGTACTTCTACACCATCTTGTATTGCTTCATCCATTTGTTTGATATGTTCTCTCATATAAGCAATGCGATAATCATCATTTACGGTATAGCTACCATTACCATCACTTACTAGTGTATCTCTAGCACCTAAACCATTTTCTGCTACAAATAATGGTAATTCATAGCGAGCATAAAAACGATTTAATGTGTATCTTAATCCCTTTGGATCAATTTGCCATCCCCATTCAGAAACTTTAGAATATGGGTTTTTTCTAAGTTCTGGCGTCATATTACTACGAGATGGTTCCCCAAGAGTTGGATCAGAGCAAGCACAATTACTTGAGTAATAACTAAAGGCGATATAATCAACAGTATTTTTTAGAGATTCTCTGTCATCATCCGTTATATCTAAATGAACATTTAACTTTTCTAATCTTCTAGAAGCGTAGTAAGGATATTTTCCTCTACAATGTACATCTAAGAAGAAATATAAATCATTATCTAAGTCCATTACCTTTAAGATATCATCAGGATTAGGTGTTAATGGATAGATAGTAATCCCTACAACCATACAACCAACTTTATTATCCGGATCAATTTCATGAGCGAGTTTAGTTGCTTTAGCACTAGCTACTAGTTCATGATGCATTGCTTGATATAAATCTTGGTTTGTTAGTTGTTCTTTTGGTGTTTTGATTGCACCAGAAACAAATGGTTGTCTTAGAATAGAATTAATTTCATTAAAAGTAATCCAATAATGTACTCTACCCTTATAGCGAGTAAATAATGTATTGCAATATTTTAGATATAAATCAATTAGTTTACGATTAGACCATCCATTATATTTATCACTTAATGCAAGTGGCGTTTCGTAGTGAGAAATTGTTACAAGTGGTTCAATACCATATTTTTCACATTCATCTAATACATGATCATAGAATTCTAAACCTTTTTCATTTGGTTCACTTTCTTCACCTGTTGGATAAATTCTAGACCAAGCAATAGAAAATCGATATACTTTGAAACCCATCTCAGCAAATAACTTGATATCTTCTTTATAACGATGATAATGGTCAATACCTTTTAGTTTTAAGTTGTCTTTAGTTGGTTGTTCTGTTCTAGCGCCAAATCCTTTTGGAAGAACATCTTGAATAGATAGTCCTTTACCATCTTCGTTATAAGCACCTTCACATTGATTTGCGGCAGTAGCGCCACCCCATAAAAAGTTTTCTGGAAAAGCCATGTTTTTTATTTCTCCACTGGATCTTTATATAGGATATAGCTTAACACAAAAGCAATAACAAAGCTAATTGCAGCACCGGCACAAGCTAAATGAATCCTCACTTTAACAAGAAAAATAATTTTATAACTCATGATAAATTGGTTTCATTTTATCAAATGTGCAATATTCTTTATATCCTAAGGATTTTAATTCTTGTTTTGTTTCTTCAATATATGCACCTAAATGTTCTTTTTTATGACTATCACTTCCGATTGTAATGATTCGTCCACCTAGTTCTCGATATAATCGTAATATATCTCTTGATGGAGTTAAATCTTTTAAGCCATAACGATGACTAGACGTATTTACTTCAATTCCTTTGCCATCTGCTATTACTATTTTTAAAATTTCAGTTAGGATTGGTTTTAATTTTTCAAATGGATAAATTCCTTCCTTGTCATATCTAACTATTAAATCCATATGACCCAAAACACTATAATGATGATAGTTTTGAACTAAATAGAGTAATTCTTCATAGTAGCGTTCATTATATTCTTTTTGTGTTCTACCACGTTGAAAATCTTGTGTCCAAAACTCTTTGTCTTCTACTTGATGAACAGAAAGAATAATAAAATCAAATGGATATCTCGCAAATAATTTTTCATATTTTTCGATTGTATGAGCTTGCATACCAAATTCCATACCAAGTTTTAAGGATATTTTATCTCCATACTCCTTTTGAAGTCTTTTGTATGTTTCATAATACACGGGATAATTAACATTCATGATTGGTTCGTTTTCTGGTTCACCAGCTATTCCTGAACGACACTTAATTTCTGTTCCATCATCCCAATCATTTTTAATTCCATAGTCTACATGGTCTGTAAAACATAGTTCATCCAATTCCATTGCGATTGCATCTTTTACTACATCCTCCATTGGATACACGGAATCATCGCTAAATTCCGTATGTACATGATAATCTGCATTCATTATTCTTTCTCTCCTCTCGTGTCACGTCTTAGTCTATATTCTTCTTTTAAATCTAATTCTTCTATCTTACGATTTTTATAATAATATTTCTGATCATGTTCCCCTATTTCGCGTATTACTTTACATGGGTTTCCTACTGCTACAGAGTTTTCAGCAATATCATGAACTACTACGCTTCCTGCCCCTATCACACTATTTTCTCCAATATGTATTCCTGGGCAAATTGTTACACTTGCACCAACCCAAACGTTATCCTCTATGATTACAGGATCTGTATACATATATTCTCTCATTTTAGGATTAATTGGATGACCTACTGTCGCAATGGTTACATTTGGTGCAATCATGACATTTTTACCAATAATGATTTTTCCATCATCAATAAAGTTACAATTAAAATTTACAAAACTTCCTTCACCTATTGTTATATTTGTCCCATAGCAACAATAAAATGGTGGTTCAACCCATGCCTTTGTTTCTTTTCCTAAAAGTTTATTTAGTGTTTGTTGTCTTACCTTTACATCATCAGGATTAGTCGCATTAAATTGAAGTACTCTTTTTTTGCAGTTAATGCGATCTTCTTCAAGTCCTTCACAATTATCTGTAAATAGTTTTCCTGCTGCAATACGTTCTCTCATGGTCATATTCATTTCCCTCATGTGCATATATCATATTATTTGCTGTATTGTGTTACATTTATACCATTTCCCCACTCATGGTTTTATTTTTAAATTAATGGAAAATACATAGTTATTTCAAAGTGCTTGTTGTTATAGCAGTAATAATATAAGTTCATACATGTACAATATAAAAATAATCAAACTATATTGATTTTTATATCAAAATTAATCACAATAATATAACAAACGTTCATAAGGAGATAATTCATGGAAGATTGTCCAAGTATTAATGCATTAAATTCAGATGCGTCTGAAAATATTATCTATAATGAGCCTAATTTCCCTTTTTATAGTAAAAAAGGACAACTTTCCAGTTATCCTGATTTTCGTGCAGTCAGTCATTGGCATGATGATATTGAACTCATTTTAATTTTAGATGGTCAAATGTTTTATGATGTAAATGGTCAAAAGATATCTTTACAAGCTGGAGAAGGATTATTTGTGAATAGTCACTCATTTCACCATGGATATTCTGATACACATTCTGAATGTAATTTCATTTGTATTTTAATTTCACCAAAACTATTATCTCTAAATACTTATTTTGTAGAAAATTGTTTAAATCCTTTATTAAAAAACAATCATTTTCCTTATCAAAAACTTAACCCATCAATCCACTCTCAAAGCGCTATTCTTCATGATATTGAAACACTTTATGAAGAAAACGCAACTAAAATTGAACCACTCATCACACTAGAAAAAAGCATTCATATTATTCGATTACTTATAGAAAATATGAATTGCTTTCATGATTATGATTCAAATACAGATGATATTTTATCTCTTACCGCAATGATTGGATATGTGCAGAAGAATTATGCAAGCAAAGTCTTACTCAAGGATATTTCTTCTTCTGGAAATTGTTGTAAAACAAAATGCACTGCCCTTTTTCAAAAATATTTGAATACTTCACCTATGATTTATTTAAATCGTTATCGTCTAGCAAAATCTGTATCTCTTCTAAAAGATACAACATTGTCCATTACAGAGATTGCCTATGCTTGTGGATTTTCTAATAGCAGTTATTTTTGTGAACTATTTCATAAATATTACAATACTACTCCTGGATTATTTAGAAGCAGCTACTTATAATCTCTTTTCAAATCCACCATGGATTTTTGCTCCAGAAGCATAAGTCACAAAGGCATGAGGATCATTTTCTTGAATAATTTTTTCTATTTGTCCCTCTTCATATTTATTAATCGCAACATATAGCACTTCTGTACCTTGTTCCGTATAAGCACCAATTCCATTCCAATATGTAACACCTCTTCCCATTTCCTTCATGATTTCTTTCTTTACATTAGGATTTTTGGTGAAGATTAATACTGTAACATTAATATTTTGTGAATGGAAATAATCCGCAACTGTATAAAGAATACCAACAAATACTGTAGAATACATGATTGTCGCAAGATCATAGATACATAAACAAATGGAAAATAAAACGATATTAAAATATATAGATAATTTACCTGATTTTAAATCGGGTTTCTTTTTCACTAAACAAACTGTAGCGATATCTGTTCCTCCACAACATCCACTACCAGTTAATGCTATACCAACACCTGTTCCACAAATCATTGCACCAAAGACAACATTTAAAATCATATCGTTTACTAATGGCTTTTCTAGTGGTGGTAATATAGATAACAATACTGTTTGAATAAATACCGAGAGAAGTGTCTTAACACAAAAATCTTTATTCATGATACGATATGCAACCAAAAATAAAGGTACATTCAACATAAAGTTGATTATACCAAGTAGATTAACAGTACTCGATAAATGAAACAAAGAATGAATGCCATAATCAATTAATTGTGCTGTACCAACTAAACCTCCAAAATTAATATTGTTCGGTGTCACAAATAAATAGATGCCTATCGCTAATAAAAAAGATCCAAAAATTACATTTAAATATTTCTTCATAGAATTAGTTTACAACAAATCTAATACTCTTCACTATAAATTCACATAGCATTTCATTAAGATTCATATATCGTTGTTATATTTAAACCATGAAAAAGAAACTATTAGGATTATGTTTAGCCGTTATATTTTTACTAGGTTGTGCATCCACAAAAGATGAATCCATTTCTTTAGCAAATGGGAAAGTTGTTAGTGTACAAAATAATACAATTACACTATCAATCGACAATTTCATCCCTCATTCAAATAATACATTCACCCAAAAAGAAGAAACACAAATCAAACTAATTATTGATGACGACACAATATTCCTTAAAAATGGCTGTATTACTGACCAAAGTGATTTATCATCAGGAACACGAATTATCTTTTCTGAAGAAAAAAACAAACTAATTCTAGTCGAAATAATCGACGCCAACTCATAACGTGATAAAATAATGTCATGGCAACTTATGTAATGAGTGATATACACGGCTGTAAGGCTGAATTTGATGAAATGTTAGAAAAGATTGGTTTTACTGAATACGACGACTTATATATCGTTGGTGATGTGTGTGATCGTGGGGTAAATCCTATTGGTTTATACCAAGAAATTATGAACCATTCTAACATGCATTTAATATTTGGAAATCATGATGAATGGTTTGCTAAATATATAGATGACTTAATATTAGAAAAATTGAATCCTGGAACACTAAGAATGAATTCTGACTTATCTAGATGGTTACATCTAAATGGTGGTTTACAAACAATGGATCAATTCTTAAATCTAAGCTTCCCTGAATGTTATAACCTTGAAGCTTTCTTTCAAAAACGTGTTTATTATCAAGAAATATCGATTAAAGAAAAAAAATACCTACTAGTTCATGCTGGCTTAAAAGAGCATAACTATCGAGGTATTAATATAGCAGAAGTACCTAAAGAAGAATTACTTTGGTCACATATTGGATTAGATGATAATCCCTTCTTAGATAAAATCATGATTGTTGGACATATGCCTACTCTATTCTATGGTGATGAATATAAAGGCAAGATGATTCTTCGTGAACGCATTTATCACATTGATTGTGGATGCGTATTTGGTAACACATTAGGATGCTTAAAATTAGATACATTAGAAGAATTCTATGTACCTAAACATAAATTTAATGTGCATCAATCCAATTCTTAATTTCCTGTACAAAGTATTCTTGATTACTTTTATACATTCTAGGTTCAAATTCTTGAACCTTTTTTATATATGGCGTAATGTCACTTAAATCACGCATGTAAATCAAATAGCCTTGTTCATCAAATGAAGATAATAATTGTGTTTGATGATCATTTACATGTTCATGATATTGCGCAAGACGAGCTGCAGCTAAAATCTTTTTTCTTTCTTGTAAAGCCGTCATAATTGTCCCTACACCACCATGTGTAATAATTAAATCCGCTTCATTCATAAAAGAAGAAAACTTATCTCGATCCATTGAATCAAAGATTTCCATATTCTTACTTTCGTATTTTGTAAAGCCGGCTTGAACAACAACACGATCACAAATCACTTTATCTTCTATTGCTTTTTCTACAGCATCTAATAATCTTACAAATTGTTTATCATTTGTGCCTAAAGTTACAAATATCATTAGAATATCCATCCTTTATATACTGCATTTGGGTATATTTCAAGCATACTTTCCCATTGAACAACAAATAAATCTGCAATTGGATAAATCATTTGTCCTGCCTTAGTTGGTGTAGTAGCGTTTGCGAAAGTTTCTATCCAAATGACTTTCTTTCCATGTTTATGTGCAATCTTACACATTGGTACAGCAGTATGAGTACCTGTAGTAATCACAATATCTGGATTTATTTTTTTAAATAAAATAAATGACTTAATGCAATTATATGTAAATTTAAAAAGATATGGTATGATATGCGATTTTGTACCATATACAAGCATATCTACATGTTCTTTTCCATATTTATCATATAAGCTTAAATTTGCTTTTGTTTTTTCTGTAATAATATGATAATCATATTCAGAAAATAAAGGTGATAATTGTAATAGTTCTGTTAAATGACCACCTGTACTAGAAATAAATAATATCTTTTTCATAATTCAACCATAAAAAAATGAGGTGTGTTTCCACACCTCAAATTATAACTCATTATTGAATATTCTTTTTAACAAGTTCAACAACTTCATCCATTGTGTCTAAGTCAACAGCTTCAAGAGCTAGTTTTCTCATTTCTTCATAAGATAAGTTATTAATCATCTTACGAGCACGTAGGATTGATGTAGCACTCATTGAGAATTCATCTAGGCCTAAACCAAGTAGTACAGGAGCTGCTAATTCATCACCAGCCATTTCTCCACACATACCACACCATTTACCTTCTTTGTGTGCACCATCGATTGCCATCTTAACAAGACGTAAGATAGATGGATTTAATGGTTGATATAAGTAAGATACATTTTGGCTCATACGGTCAGCTGCCATAGAGTATTGAATTAAGTCGTTTGTACCAATTGAGAAGAAGTCAACTTCTTTAGCAAGTCTATCAGCTAATACAGCAGCTGCAGGAATTTCAATCATGATACCTACTTCTACCTTTTCACCAACTTTAACGCCTTCAGCGATAAGCTTAGCTCTTTCTTCATCATAGATAGCTTTTGCATCACGGAATTCTTTAACAGTCGCAATCATTGGGAACATAATTGCAAGTTGTCCATATGCACTAGCACGCAATAAAGCTCTTAATTGAACACGGAAGATATCTTTACGCATTAAGCAGAAACGAATCGCTCTTACACCTAAGAATGGGTTCATTTCTTCTTCGAATGTATAGTAATTTAGTTTCTTATCGCCACCAATATCTAATGTACGAATAACAACTTTCTTACCATTCATTGCTTCTAAAACAGCTTTATATGCTTCAAATTGTGTATCTTCATCTGGGAAATCATCTTGGCTTTGCATATATAAGAACTCTGTTCTAAATAAGCCAACACCTTCACCACCATTAGCTAATACACCTTCAACGTCCTTAACAGAACCGATGTTACCAACTAGTTCTACTTTATGACCATCAACTGAAATACTTTCAGCATCTTTTAATGCTTTTAAACTTTCTTTTTCTTCTAAGAATGCTTTTTGTCTTTCTGTAGCTTCAGCAATAGTAGCTTCGTCAGGATTTAAAGTTACTTCACCTTTAATTGCATCTAATAAAACAATATCTCCTGCTTTAACTTCAGATAAGATTCCAGTGCAACCTACAACTGCAGGAATTTCTAGAGATCTAGCCATAATTGCACTATGACTTGTTCTACCACCCATTTCAGTTACAAATCCTTTAGCAAATTCTTTATTTAAAGAACCTGTATCAGATGGTGTTAAATCTTTAGCAGCGATAACAACTGGTTCGCTTAATGTTGCTAGATTTGGAATTTCAACTCCAGCTAAATTACAGTTTAAACGATAAGTAACATCCTTAATATCTGCAGCTCTTTCACGCATATATGCATCATCTAATGCTTCGAACATAGCAATAGTATTTTTTGCTACAGTATCAGCAGCATAATCTGCATTAACTTTATCGTTCTTAATCATGTCTTCAATTTGACTACGGAAGTCTGGGTCATTAGCCATCATTAAGTGAGCATCAAATACAGCTAATTCCTCTTCTGCAAGATTCTTAGAAGCAATCTCTTTGATTTTTTCAATATCTGCAACAGTCTTACTGAAAGCAGCATCTAATTTCTTTAGTTCTTCATCTACATCAGCTTCTCTTTGAGTGATTGTTAGAACAGGTGGTTCTAATTTGTAAACTTTAGCAATAGCTATCCCCTGTGAAGCAGCAATACCTTTTAACATCTTTTATCCTCCTTGATGTTATTTCTGTGTCTAATCATCCATGCTAAAAACACTATTTGTTTATTCTATCAATACAACTGTGTTTTAAAGTCATCATCCAGATAATTTACCTCGACACTTCTTGTAGTTATAGTACCATCTTTGTGTCATTCATTCAATCTAGTACAAGAAAAAAACACCCAAGTTTTACATGACTTGAGTGTCTTATTTGAATACTTAAATTTGATTTTTCACTCTCGAAACTAGGAACATCAAAAGTATTAGTTTTTAGCCTTCCCTACCACCATTATTGAGAGTGTTATCTTCAGTAGAAACAGGAGTGTCTGTTTATTCTGGAGTAGCTGTTGGTTCAGTTGATGTTGTTGGCTCAGTTGTTGTTGGATCAGCTGTTGGTGGAGCGGTTGTTTCTGTTGGTGGAGCTGTTGTAGGAGCAGTTGTTGGCTCTTCAGTTGGTGTATATGTTGGTTCTGTCGTTGGCTCTGCGGTTGGTGTATAAATTGGTTCAATTGAAGGAATTACAATTTCCGTAGTAGCCGTTGGAGTTGGTGTAGCTGTAGCTTCTGGAGTTGGCGTAGCTGTAGCAACACAAGCACCATCTTCATTTAATGTTTCACCCTCACCACAAGTAGCAGTTTCAGGAATATCTGCCGCAATAATTGTTTCGTTATATGTATCGGCTGAGATACTAGGTTTAGTAAATTCCCAATTGACTGACCATTTAATACGACTTGTTTCAGCAGTAATAGCGCTATTCAAATTAATATTTCTTTCAATCGCATTACGTGTATCTGTTAAAGAACCTTGCCATACGCGATAAATATATAATGCAAGTTGTAAACCTTCATCCCATTTACTAGAAGAATAACCTGTCACTCTTGAACTTTGAATATCTAAGATATTTTCAATATGTTCTGAATCATAGTAACGATTTGCTTTTTGCATTGCATAACTTACAAAGCTTGTCATTTGATCTAATGTAAAGTTTGTTTGGATGTTATCCCCTGCTGCTTGAAGAACATTTAAGAATGTATTTACATCTCTTGTACGCATAATCTTTTGTACAATTGCAGAAATTACTTCTTGTTGGTGTTCTTGTCTAGCAAAGTCACCTGTCGCAAATAAGTGTCTTTCACGAGCAAATGCTAATGCTTGTTCACCATCTAATGTAACTTGTTCTCCAGCTGGAACATATACAGTATAGTGACCTCTTTCACTAGAAGCGTTTTGACCAACGAATGCAAGTGGACTATCTACGACGATACCACCTAATGCATCAACGATATCTACTACACCTTGGAAGTTAGTATCAACATAGTAGTCAATATCTACTCCGACTAAATCTTCAATTGTACTAATTAAGCAATCTACACTTACTGATCTTGCTGCATTTAGTTTAGAAGATCCACCATTATAACAAGTGATAGGAACATAAGAGTCTCTAGCAATAGAGCTCATTGTTACTTTCATGCTAATTGGGTTTACTGAGCAAAGAATCATCGTATCACTTAAACCATCAGCAGTACCGATTAATAATACAGTAAAAGGTTCAGTTGTAATATCTTTATCACTACCTGTTTGATTTTGTACTGTAATCTTTTCTTCAAAATCTAAGATACTAGCAGTATTCGCAATTAAATCTGTTAAGCTTGTTTCACTTTGGAAAATTGATTCATAGTTTGTTGGTAAAATAGCACAATCAATCGAGCCATCAAATAACGCAAGAATTAATGATGAATAATCTTGGTATTCTTCATAACTTACATTTAGATTTCTCGAATCAATTTGGTTTTGACCAAGTGTTGCTGTATTTGTACTAGTCGCATAACCAACTGTTTTTCCTTCAAGTTGAGATACATCCGTAATCGTTTGTGTACCATCTTCTGAATAAACAATTAAACTTGTAGAAATAGATTCTGTTGTCGTCGTACTTGTCATTTTATTAATGTTGCTATTAACTCGTAGTACAGCATAAGTACCGTATGTTCCTATTGCTACAAATAAAGCAATAAAAATCATACTAACCACATATAATGGTTGTTTGCGTGTACGAATTGCTAAAATTAATGAAACATTGAGAATTAATACGAGTAATAAAACAATCACATTAATCGCAATAAATATGTTCTTACCTACATTTGCGAATTGTGTTGTATTAAGCATTGTTATTGCTAAAAATATTTCACCAATTAAAGCTAAAACAACTAAGATAATATTTTGGATTGTATAATCTTTTTTATGTTTCTTTTTCGTTACAGGTTGTTTATGAGGAACTTGCCCATTAGTAGGATGAACTTGTTTTTTAACAGTTCCTTCTTGACTACTATTAGCTGTTACTTGTTTTACAACCTTTTGTTCATTACCTGTTTCAGTATTTTGAACAACTTTTTTTCTAGGCATTTCCGGCATAGAATTTCCACTATTTAAATCACTCATAATGAACCTCCTTATCCGTTATCCGTAGTATCACTACTAGAGTTTTCGGCTTCCCACTCATTGATACTTACATAATCGTAGAATTCAGCGATTTCCCATCTACCGTTATTGTTAATGACAAAGAAACGTGCTCCTGTAGGGAAATTAGAAGTGTCTGCACCATTAGATACATATGTCCAACTAACATTTACTTCATAACTTTCAAATGATAATTCTTTCTTTGTTTCTGAATCTTCCCAATAATATGTAGAGAAGTCAGGTGCTGTAGTTGTCGGCTCATCTGTTGTAATCTCTTTTACTTCAATAAGGTGTGTTCTACCTTCTTGAGAAATATATAAATCTAAATCAGAATAGAAGTTATATCTAGACCATTCTTCAAAAGAACCAATAGAACTACTATAAATATATTGAAGTCCACCAATTTCATAGTTACCGTCTTTATTTGTCCAAGTGAAATAATCAGCCACAAAGTTATAGACTACTTTTTCTGCAATAGTAGCGTTATCACCACTATTAATAGCATCTGTTAATTGTTGAAAATATTCCTTTTGAATTGAAGTAGGATTGTTTCCAATTTCATATTGATCATTCTTCATTGTTCTATTTGTATCAGCAGATAAAGAATTACTTTTACCACTCGCTTCTTTTTTTGCTGCTACAGAAATAATATTAAATGCAAAAGTTACAATAATTCCTAAAGATAATATTAATAATCCTAATACAAGCCCACTATTAATTTTGCGATTTCTAAGCTTTACAGGATCTACTTTTTTACGCATCTTTTTTACTGGTTTATTTGTCATGGTTTCTCCTATTACTCGTAAAACTTTCTTACGATATACTGCGGTCTCCCCTTCACTTCACTATAAGTTTTTGACATATATTCCCCAAGTATGCCAATCGCTAATAAAATACATCCACCCAAGAATAATACTAGCGATATTAAAATTGACGCAGTGGTTATTACCTTACCACATAATGACATAATTAGCAAAACGATTAGTTCTACAGTCATGATAAAAGTTAATGCTCCACCAAATACAAAAGAAATTTCTAAAGGAGCGTTTGTATACTCAATAATGCCATCTAATGCATATCTAAATAGCTTCCAAAATGACCATTTTGTTTCGCCAGCTACACGTTCAATATTTTCATATTCTAAATATTCTATCTTGTATCCTACCCAAACAAATAATCCTTTAGAGAAACGATTATATTCATTTAACGATAAGATGGAATCAACGACTTGTCTTGTCATTAAACGATAATCTCTAGCTCCATCTACAATTTCCACTTCATTAAAGTGATTAATTAATTTATAGAATTGACGAGCAAAGAAAGAACGAATGACTGGTTCACCAACACGAGTAACGCGTCTAGTTCCCACAACATCATCATGATTTTTCTCCATCACTTCAAACATCTTTGGTAAGTATTCTGGTGGATCTTGTAAATCTGCATCCATTACAGTGACATAATCCCCTTTAGCATGTCTTAATCCTGCTAAAAGAGCACCTTCTTTACCAAAGTTTCTACTAAAATCGACTACCCGAATATTCTTTGGATATTTTTTATATAAAGCTAATGCTTTTTCTAATGTTTTATCTTTAGATCCATCATTTACGAATATAATTTCATAATCTAGATCCATTGTATGCAATACTTTTGTTACTGCTTCATAATATAAATCTACAGTTTCTTCTTCGTTATAACACGGTACTACTATTGATAAGAGCGTCATTTCGCACCCCTTTCGTTTATCATCTTGTCCATTATACTCTACTAATATTGAACAAACTAGACATTATCTTTTTTAAGATGTCTAAATAACCACGCAAAGAAATAAATATTCCATGAATATACTAGAGAGAAATATTTATTTTTCATTCCTCCTAGTGACTTCAAATATGGATTTTTATGCCAATTAGGAAACTCTTTGTTTAATAAATCCCATCCCATTTGAATTGTGTCATGTCTATCTTTTGCATCATCTATCTTAGCGCTTCTTAAGAAACTATTTCCTAAGAAGAATCTAATATGAATATATTCTAATGCATCATGATATTCATCATATTTACCATGTCTTTTATAATAATCGAGAATAATTTCAAAGACATGAATCATGTTTTTCACTTGACTATTATTCGTATGTGTTATGCTCGCCTTTTGTTGAACATAATGTACATATGGTTTATTTGTAAAACCAATACGATTTACTTGCATACTTAAACAATATAAGTAACAAGCATCCTCATAACGATCTCCATCAGGAAATCTTACATCTAATGATTGTATCCAATCTGTTTTATAGATTTTATTCCACAATACAGCAAATAAATGAAGCATCATATCTATGCCAGGTTCATATGGACCTTCTTTTTCTAAACGAGTTTCATTTTCAAATTCCCACCAGAAATCAGAGACAGCTACATCTAAATCATCTTTTTTCGCTAAAGAATATAAATCTTCAAACATTTCTTTTTCAGCATAATCATCACTATCTAAAAAGCCAAAGTATTCTCCATGAACTTTTGTTAAGGCATAATTTCTTGCTGTCGCGATACCTTCATTTGCTTTCGTATATAAACAAATATTTTTATCTTGATGTAATTCAATATAACTTTCTACAATCTTTTTTGTATCATCTGTAGAACCATCATCAATGACAATGATTTCCATGTTGTTTAATGTTTGATTCACTAAACTATCTAATGTTCTAGAAATTGTTTTTGCGCTATTAAAACAAGGAACAATTACACTTACTGTCTCTCTCATTTAGCCTCCCAAACATTTTTTAGTAACATTGCGACTAATAAAGCAAGATATGTCGTTGTAATAAATTGATCTAGCATATGGCCACTTAACCATGCTCCACCTAGTCCTGCTCCAACACTAACAGCCATAATTAGATTTTCTAAGGTAAACATCTTTTTAGCTTTTGTTACGAACATGAATGCACCATAGCAAATGATGAGTAGCCAAGGAAGAACACATAATAATTCTCCAACATAACCTAATGTATAGATTTGTTGTTTAAAGTCTTGTTCTAGTACTATTGAACCATTCATAAATGTACTATAACCCATACCTAATAACTTCTCACTTGATGTTAGATTTTGATATTTGTAATTAAAGAAGATTGTTTCTATTTGTCTACCACTGACTCTATCAAATACAGGCATAAATGTAACATCTACCCAGAACTTAGGATCAACTTGATAACTATAGTATTCTGTATAATACATACTAGGTACAGATTGAATATAACGAGCATTAATACCATATGTTTCAAACATATAGACATAGAAGTTAATATATTCTACTGATCCTGGAACTAAATCATCTGCGTTTGCTAACTCTTCTTTACCTAAGTCAGCCATACCATTGTGTAATAAAGCTGTATCGTTTACAGCATCTACCTTTTGGTTTTGGATCGCTGGTGTCATTGGTAAAATGAGTGCGAATATTCCTGCAAATATAATTGAAACAATACAAATATTCTTTTGGAATTTTTCTGTTTTTGTAATGAGTACAGTAAACAAATAAATAACTAAGAATAATACTGGAATAACTACAGCACCATATGTAGCTACACGAGTCGCAAGCATTTGCATTGCTAGAGATTGAATAAAAATTAATATTCCTAGATATTTCTTTTTTTGTTTATCACTTTCTTTGTAAAAGAAGTAATAAAGCATTGGTAAAATCATAAATAACAAGATACCAATCGTATTTCCTTCATTGAAGAAGAACTTAGAAGCTAAAGTTCTAGGATGATAAGCATCATAAATACCATTAAACCAAGTAAAGATATTTCCTACTGTATATC
>CAVCUC010000009.1:0-44826 GCA_963605225.1 bacterium | reverse complement strand
GAAGAAAAAACACAAAATGATGCGGTGAATGAAGAAGCCGTCGAAGAAAAAGAAGTAGTAAATGAAGAAGTAAGTGATGATTCAAAAGCTAGTGAAGAAGAAAGTGCAAATGAATCTAGTGAAACGAAAGAAGATGATGAACTTTCAAAACTAAAAAAAGAACTTGAATCTTTAAAAGCTGAAAATGAAGAACTACAAACAAAAGTAAATGGTTTAAAGAATGCATATGCAAAAGCTTATGCTGATACAGAAAATATCAAAAAGAGATTAAACAATGATTTCGAAATGAGAAATAAGTATCGTGCCCAAGATTTTGCAAAAGAAGTATTACCTGTATTAGACAATTGTGAAAGAGCATTAGCGATTGAAACAACTGATGGTACTGATGAAAAATATCGTAAAGCATTCGAAATGGTTCATAAACAACTTGTTAAGGCATTAGAAAAAGAAGGTGTTACTGAAATTGATTGTTTAAATAAACCATTTGATCCTAACTACCATCAAGCAATGATGAGTGAACATATTGATGGTGTTGAACCAAATACGGTTACTGCTGTATTACAAAAAGGATATATCTTAAAGGACAGACTGCTTAGAGCAGCCATGGTTAAAGTGAGTGAATAACTAGGAGGACAAAGAATATGAGTAAAATTATTGGAATTGACTTAGGTACTACAAATAGTTGTGTTGCTGTTATGGAAGGTAAAGAAGTTAAAGTAATTGCTAACCCAGAAGGCAACCGTACAACACCATCTGTTGTTGCATATAAAAATGGTGAACGTATTGTTGGTGATGCTGCTAAGCGTCAAATGGTTACAAACAAAGATACAATCTACTCTATTAAACGTTTAATGGGTACAGATCAAAAGGTAACTCTTGATGGTAAATCTTATACACCACAAGAAGTATCCGCAATGATTCTATCTTACTTAAAGAGCTATGCTGAAAGCTATTTAGGTGAACCTGTTACAGAAGCTGTTATTACAGTTCCTGCATACTTCAACGATGCACAACGTCAAGCAACAAAAGATGCTGGTAAAATTGCTGGCTTAGAAGTTAAACGTATTATCAACGAACCTACAGCTAGTGCATTAGCATTTGGTGTAGATAAAGATACAAGCAAAGAACAAAAAGTACTTGTATATGACTTAGGTGGAGGAACATTCGATGTTTCTATTCTAGATATTGCTGATGGTACATTTGAAGTATTAAGTACAGCTGGTGATACACACTTAGGTGGTGATGACTTTGATAATGTTATTATCGATTGGTTAAATGATAACTTTAAGAAAGAACATGGTGTTGATTTAAAGAATGACCGTATGATTCTTCAAAGATTAAAGGATGCTGCTGAAAAGGCTAAGAAAGATTTATCTGGTGTATTTGAAACAGAAATTTCTCTTCCATTCATTTGCCCAGATCCTAATGGAGCAGGTGCTTTAAACTTAGAAACTAAATTAACAAGAGCTGAATTTGATAAGATGACTAAGAACTTAGTTGACCGTACTATGGGACCAGTTAGACAAGCTCTATCTGATGCTAAGTTAAGTGCGGGAAATATTGATCATGTATTACTAGTTGGTGGTAGTACACGTATTCCAGCAGTTCAAGAAGCTGTTAAGAAAGAACTTGGTAAAGAACCTAACAAGGGTATTAACCCTGATGAATGTGTAGCTATTGGTGCTGCAATTCAAGGTGCTGTTATTAATGGTGATGCTGCGGATGCAGGTGCTGACGTATTATTACTTGACGTAACACCATTAAGCTTAGGTATTGAAACATTAGGTGGTGTAATGACAGTATTAATTCCACGTAATACAACAATTCCTACAAGTAAGTCTCAAGTATTCTCAACTGCAGCAGATAACCAACCAGCCGTTGATATCCATGTATTACAAGGTGAAAGACCAATGGCTAATGATAACAAGACTTTAGGAACATTCGTTCTTGATGGTATTGCTCCAGCAAGACGTGGTGTACCACAAATCGAAGTAACATTTGATATCGACGTAAACGGTATTGTTAGTGTTAGTGCTATTGATAAAGGAACAAATAAGAAACAATCTATTACAATCAAGAACTCTTCTGGTTTAAGTGATGAAGAAATTGAACGTATGGTCAAAGAAGCAGAAGATCATAAAGCAGAAGATGACAAGCGTAAAGAAGATATCGAAACAAAGAATAAGGCTTTAGCTTATATCAACCAAATTGATGAAACATTAAAGAGCGATAATGCAAATGTTTCTGCTGATCAAAAAGCTGAAGTACAAAAACTTCGTGATGAACTTCAAAAGGCAATTGATGATAATGACATGGACGCTTTAAAGACTAAGCTTGATGCCTTAGAACAAGCAGCAAATGCTATGGCACAACAAATGTACCAACAACAAGGTAATCCAAGCGATATGGGTTCTTCAACAACTGCTAACTCAACAGGTGATGACAATGTCGTCGACGCTGATTTCAAAGAAACAAAGTAAAAGTAACGTCAACAAATTCCTGGGAGTAATCCTAGGAATTTGTCTTATGACGGCAACTGGATGTTCTTCAAAAAAAGAAACTTCAGATGTTGTAGTAAATACTACAGAACCTTCTAGTACAGAAGAAGTTATCACTCCTAGTACAAGTGAAGCAACAAGCGATTATTCTAGTTATTATGGTACAAAGATAGAAATCGCGACTGATACAAATTTATATGATGCTTCATTTAAAGTGATTGGTACAGTGAAACTAGGAACCTACTTAGATGTAGTAGAAGGGAAAGATAACTACTTGAGTATTCAAGATACTGAGTATTATGTAGATGGAAAAGATGTTCAAGCTTCAAATCGTTGGTTTAAAAATACAAATCATTTAGTTGCTTATGCAAAAGAGTTAACAACTAATGAACCATATAGCTTATTAGATGTTAAAGGAAATACAGTGATTGAATTTAATGAATCTAATTGTTATCAGATTTATGTTTTACCTTCGAGTGATGATGATCGATATGGTGTATTGTTTGAAAATGCCATTTACTATATTGCATCAAGTGACGTAAAAGAAATACATGATATAAGTGTTGAAACTGAAGAGTTATCTACAGCAATTCCAGTTCTTATGTATCATTTCTTCTATAACGAAGATAATGGTGAAACAAGAAAAGATGGAAATTATGTTGAAGTCAAAGAATTAGATGAACAACTAAATTATTTAACAAGTAATCACTATACAGCATTAACAATGCGTGAAGTATATTACTTTATGGAAAATAGAGCACAAATTCCCGCTCATTCTCTAGCAATCACGATAGATGATGGTGATCCAAGTGTTCATACTTATGCATTCCCTATATTTCAAAAATATAATGTGAATGCAACACTATTCCTCATTTGTGGTTGGGAAGATCCTACATTGTCATATGATTTTTGGGAAATGCGAGAAGATGGTCTAGAACTACAATCCCATGGTTTCTTAACACACCAAGGTGGTTGTGAAGGTATGGGACATGGTGGACGATTACTATGTATGGACCATGATGAAGGTGTAAATGATACACAAATGTCACTTGATTATGTAGATGGTGGATTTGTATATTGTTATCCATTTGGTGATGTGAATGATCACGCTAAGGAAATTCTAAGAGATACTGGCGTAAAAATGGCTTTTACAACAGCGAATGGTTGGATAAAACCGGGTTTAGATTTATTAGAACTACCTAGAGTAAGAATTCATGGTGGTGACTCATTAGATAGTTTTGCAAGTTCAATTCAATAGGAGGTGAAGCCTATGGCAGATAAAAGAGATTATTATGAAGTACTTGGTGTATCAAAAAGTGCAACGGAAGATGAAATAAAAAAAGCATATAGGTCACTCGCTAAAAAGTATCATCCAGATGTGAATAAAGCTAGTGATGCTGCAGAAAAATTTAAAGAAGTAAATGAAGCATATGAAGTATTAAGCGATCCTCAAAAACGTTCTACTTATGATCAATTTGGTTTTGCTGGTATGGATGGTTCACAAGCAGGTAGTGGTTTCTCTTCAGCAGGATTTGATGACTTAAATGATATATTTTCTTCATTCTTTGGTGGCGGAATGGGTGGATTTGGCTCATCTAGTAGTAGTCGACGCTCTAACGCTCCACAAAGAGGAAATGACCGTTTAATGCGTGTTGATATCAGTTTTATGGATGCTTGCTTCGGTAAGACAGAAACATTTGATATTAATGTTGAAGAAACATGTTCGCACTGTAATGGATCTGGAGCAAATAGTCCAAGTGATATAGAAACTTGTCCTACTTGCCACGGTAGTGGAACAGTCATTTCACAACAAAGAACAGCATTTGGTGTATTCCAAAGTCAAAATGTTTGTCCTGATTGTAGAGGAACAGGTAAAAAGATTCGTAGAGTTTGTCCAAATTGTAGTGGCAGAGGATACGAAAGAAAGAAAACAACTGTAGAAGTTAAGATTCCAGCAGGAATTGATTCTGGTCAAAGATTAAGAGTTCCTGGAAAAGGTGAAAGAGGTACTAATGGTGGACCAAATGGTGACCTTTACTTACAAGTAAATGTATTACCAGATGATCGTTTTGAAAGACAAGGTAAAGATATCTTAATCACTATTCCAGTTACAGCTGTTGATGCGACGATTGGAACAACAATTGATGTACCTACAATTCATGGTGAAGTCACAATGAAGATTCCAGCTGGTACTCAAGATGGAACGATTTTAAAACTTAAAGGCAAAGGTGTTCCTGATTTACGTGGAGGTAAAGAAGGCGATGAACTTTGTACGATAGAAATAACGATTGATAAGAAATTATCGCCACGTGAAAGGGAATTATATGCTGAACTTCAAGCACTACAGAATTCCAATGGGAAAGGTAGTTTTTGGAGTAAGATGAAAAAACGTTTTAATTAATATTGATGATCGCCTTAGCTTAAATTGGAGGTGTATATTATGGATATTGAAAAAATGACAGAAGCTTTGCAGTCCATTATTATGACTGCCTTAACAAAAGCTCAAGAAAATCACAACAGTGAATTATGTATCGAACATATTTTAGCTAGTATGCTAGAAGATAGTGGACTTGATGGAATATGGAGTCGATTAAACATTAACAAGGAAGATGCATTAAGTTTTGTTCAAAGTTATTTGAATAAACTTCCTTCTTCTAATTCTTCTAGTCAACCTAATGTTTCTCGTTTTGTAAGTGAAGCTTATACAAAAGCATTAGATGAAATGAAGAAGAACAAAGATACTTATATGTCTTCTGGTATTTTCTTAGTAGGAATGCTAGAAACAAACGCTTCTATTGTTCAAGACTTTTTGAAACGATATAACATTAAAGCAAAAGATGTTAAAGATGCTGAATTAGATCGAAGAAATGGTTCGACAATGGAAGATAAAGGTAGTGAAGCACAATTAGATGCTCTAAAAAAATATGGTCATGATTTAGTACAAGATGTAAAAGATGGAAAGATTGATCCAGTTATTGGTAGAGATGAAGAAATCCGTCGTGTTGTTGAGATTTTATCTCGTAAAACAAAAAATAATCCTGTATTAATTGGTGAGCCTGGTGTTGGTAAGACAGCAATCGTTGAAGGATTAGCATGGCGTATCATGAAAGGTGATGTGCCACTAGGATTAAAAGATAAGCGTTTAGTTGAACTAGACATGGGTGCTTTAATTGCCGGTGCAAAATATAGAGGTGAATTTGAAGAGAGATTAAAGGGTGTATTAAATGAAGTGAAAAAAGCTGATGGTAATATCATCCTATTCATCGATGAAATTCATAATCTAGTGGGTGCTGGTAAAACAGAAGGATCTATGGATGCGGCTAACTTATTAAAACCAATGCTTGCTCGTGGTGAACTAAAGTGTATTGGTGCAACAACTTTTGATGAATATCGTAAGTATATTGAAAAAGATAGAGCACTAGAACGTAGATTCCAAAAGATTATGGTTTCTGAACCTACAGTAGAAGATACAATATCAATTTTACGTGGTTTAAAAGATCGTTTTGAAAGTCATCATGGTGTAGAAATTAAGGATGAAGCGATTGTAGCAGCTGCTGTATTAAGTAATCGTTATATTACAGACCGTTTCTTACCAGATAAAGCAATTGACTTAATAGATGAAGCTTGTGCTTGTATCCGCGTAGAAATGGATTCTATGCCAGCTGATCTTGATGAACTTAATCGTAAAATCATGACACTTCAAATTGAAGAAACATCACTTTTAAATGAAGATGATGCAAAAACAATCGAGAGAAAGAATGATATTGAAAAAGAACTTGCTAACTTAAAAGAAGAAAAAGAAGAAAAGTTCTCTAAGTGGCAAAAAGAAAAGGCTGAACTAGATGCTGTTAAATCTTATAAAGAACAACTTGAAACAGCTAAATTGCAATTAACACAAGCACAAAATGATATTGATTACGAAAAAGCTGCTAAATTAAAGTATGAGACTATTCCTCAACTTGAAAAGAAGATTCAAGAAGCTTCTGTTGTTGAACAAAAAGATTCTATGATTCAACAAGTTGTTGATGAAGAAATGATTGCAAAAATTGTTTCTAGATGGACACATATTGAAGTTAGTCGCTTAATGAGTAGTGAACGTCAAAAACTATTACATCTAGAAGATGCTTTAAGAAATAGAGTTATTGGACAAGATGAAGCATTAAAACTTGTATCTGATGCAATAATGCGTTCTAAAGCGCAAATTCAGGATGAAAATAGACCGCTAGGTTCATTCTTATTCTTAGGTCCTACTGGTGTTGGTAAGACAGAAGTAGCGAAAGCCTTAGCTGAACAACTATTTGATGATGAAAATAAGATTGTTCGTATTGATATGTCTGAATATATGGAGAAGTTCTCTGTTTCTCGTTTAATTGGTGCTCCTCCAGGATATGTTGGTTATGATGAAGGGGGACAATTAACAGAAGCTGTTCGAAGAAATCCTTACTCCATTGTATTACTAGATGAAGTAGAAAAAGCTCATCCCGATGTATTCAATATCTTACTTCAAATTTTAGATGATGGTCGTATAACAGATTCTAAAGGTGTTACAGTAGACTTTAAGAATACAATTATTATCATGACAAGTAATCTAGGATCTCAATATGCATTTGATAGTGATAAAGTGGCTAGAGAAAATCATTATAAAGAAGAAGTACAAAATTTCTTTAAACCTGAATTTATTAACCGTATCGATGAAGTAATCATCTTCAATCCATTAAATGATCAAGTCATGAAGAAGATTGCGAACAAGTTCTTGAAACAACTAGAACATCGTTTAAGTGAAAGAGATATTCATCTTGAAATTACGGATAAAGCAATGGAAAGAATTATCTCACTAGGAACAGATGAAGCATTTGGTGCTAGACCAATGAAACGTCATATCCAAAGAACGATAGAAACAATGGTTGCTAGAAAGATTATTGAAGATCCAGATCTTGAAGGAAGAACAATTATTGTTGATGCAAATGATCAAGACTATATCATTTCTGTAAAAGATTTTGAAGCATAATTAAATCTATGTTAAATTGCCTGCTATGTCAGCTCATAGTGGGCTTTTTTATGCGAAAAAATCAAAGTCTTAAGAAATAAATGTTTGTGATTTCACAAACACCATTGTATAATGTAAACAGTTTCAAAACCAAAAATTATCTATAATAATTGGTTTGCTTTTTAGGATGATTATTAAATTGAAGGAGTTTAAATTTCTTAATCATGCGGTAAAAGAACTGGTTAAAAGAAGGAGTCAGGGGAAATATGCCAGAAATGTCAAAGTTTGTTGTTCCTCCACATAAAGGGGACAAAAATCCAAGTAAGAAAATACTTGCTTTAGGAAAAAAGATTACCGATGTAGCAGCTCATAAATTAGGAAGTGTAACTTCTGAAGATCCAGAATATTGGGGACTAGCAGGAATTGTTACGGAAGAAATGGCTGATGTTGCTTTATCAATGGATTTAAGAAAGCCATATACTTTTAGTGAATTAGCCAAAAAGAATCCTCAATTTGATCAAGATAAATTACAAGCATTACTTGATGAAATGTCTTATATTGGATTATTAGAATATGATTATGGTTACCATTATGATCACAATGGTCGTACAGCACCTCAATCAGAAAGAAGATATATTCTTCCTATGTTTGTTCCAGGATCTGCTGAATTATTCAACATGGATGAAGATCCTATCAATATGGGAAATAAACGTTTAAAGGAACATCCTGAAGTAGCAAGTTTCTTTGAAAGAATGACTTATGTTCCTCTTGAAGGTATTACGCAAATGGTTCCTCCTGGTGGAGCTGGTGTCGGAATGCATGTTATTCCAGTAGAAAAAGCAATCTCTTTAGAAAATAAAAAAGTAGATTTAGAACAATTATCTTATTGGTTAGATAAATATGAAGGCCATATTGGTGTTGGTATTTGCTCATGTCGTGCAAGTCGTGCTGCTTTAAACGAAGGATGCGCTGATGACTATCATAGTTGGTGTATTGGTGTAGGTGACTTTGCAGATTATTGTAGAGAAACTGGTAAAGGCCATGATATTACAAAAGAAGAAGCTTTAGCAATTTTAAAGAAAGCTGAAGATTTAGGATATGTTCATCAAATTACAAATATTGATGGTGAAAATAAGATATTTGGTATTTGTAACTGTAATGTAAATATTTGTAACGCATTACGTACATCACAATTATTTAATACACCTAATATGTCTGCTAGTGCATATCGTGCAAAAGTTGAAGCAGAAAAATGTGTTGCGTGTGGCAAGTGTGTTGAAGTATGTCCTGCAGGTGCAGTTAAACTTGGACAAAAATTATGCTTAGCAGATGGTTCTAAGATTAAATATCCTCGTCATGAATTACCTGATGCTGTTAAATGGGGCAAGGATAAATATGATGAAAACTACCGTGATAACAATAGAATCAATTGTTATGATACAGGTACTGCTCCTTGTAAGACAGCTTGTCCAGCCCATGTATCTGTTCAAGGTTATTTGAAGAAAGTTGCTGAAGGAAAATACATGGAAGCTCTTGCTTTAATTAAGAAAGATAATCCATTCCCAGCAATTTGTGGCCGTGTATGTAACAAGCGTTGTGAAGATGCATGTACTAGAGGAACAATTGATAGAGCTGTTTCTATTGACGCTGTTAAGAAGTTTGTTGCGGATTTAGAAATTAAAGAAGAAAACCGTTATGTTCCACCTGTAAATATCGCTGCTTCTCCTGCAAGAATTGTAAAACTAGATAGATGGAGCGAAAAGATTGCGATTATCGGTGCTGGTCCTGCTGGTTTATCAGCTGCTTATTATCTAGCAACAATGGGATATATTCCTACAGTATTTGAAAAGAATGCTCAACCTGGTGGTATGATGCGTTATGGCATTCCTTCTTATAAATTAGAAAAAGACGTTATTGATGCTGAAATTGATGTCCTAAAGAAATTAGGCGTTGAATTCAAATGTGGTGTTGAAGTAGGAAAAGATGTCACAATTTCTGAACTTAAAGAACAAGGATATAAAGCATTCTATGTAGCAATTGGTTGCCAAGGTGGTAGATATCCAGGTGTTGATAATGATCATGCTGAAGGTACAGATATTGCGGTTAATTTCTTAAAAGCTGCATATGAAAATCAAGCACAAAAGATTGATGGTGATGTTGTTGTCGTTGGTGGCGGTAATGTTGCGGTAGATTGCGCTAGAACAGCTCATCGTTTTGGTGCTAATAAAGTTAGCATGTTCTGCTTAGAAACTCGTGAAGCAATGCCAGCGAGCAAAGAAGAAATTACAGAAACTCTTGAAGAAAATATTGAAATTAATAATGCTTGGGGACCAAAAGAACTTAAAGTTGATGAAAAGGGCCATGTAACTGCAGTTGTATTTAAGAAATGTACAGCAACAATCGTTGATGGTAGATTTAATCCTCAATATGATGAAAATGATATTGTTGAAGTTAAGGCTGATAAAGTTGTATTTGCTATTGGACAAACAGTTGAATGGGGCAAGATGCTAGAAGGAACTAATGTGAAGTTCCATCATGGTAATTATCCTGTAGCTGATCCTATTACATACCAAACAGATGATGAAGATATTTTCGTTGGTGGTGATGTTTATACAGGTCCTAAGTTTGTCATTGATGCAATTGCTGCTGGACACTTAGCTGCTGAACGTTTACATCGTCATGTTCATGCATCTGAAGGAGCTAGCTTAACTATTGGATTAGATAAGAGACAATTTGTAGAACTTGATAAGAATAATATTAAAGTTACAGATTATGACCATGCAGATAGACAAGTAGAACCTCTAAAAGGTATTGAACATCCAGATATGTCATTCAAAGAAAATCGTGCTACTTTAACTGAAGAACAAGTTCGTATCGAAACAAAGAGATGCTTAGGATGTGGTGCTTCAGTAGTAGACCCTCATAAGTGTATTGGTTGTGGTTTATGTACAACAAGATGTGAATTTGATGCAATTCATTTACATAGAACTCATCCTGAAGCTACACATATGATTAAGGCTGAAGATAAGTTTAAAGAAATTCTTCCATATCAAGCAAAACGTGCAATTAAGATTGCATTACATATTAAACCAAAAGAAGTGGATGACTAATGCACGAGTTAGGTGTAGTGTTTCATGTCATAGATGAATGTGAAAAGATAGCTGAACAAAACAAAGTGAATCATATTGATTCTGTAACAATTGAATTAGGTACGGTCAGTGGTGTAATAGATAAGTACTTAGTAGATTGTTGGAATTGGGCTGTTAGTAAACATGAAAATATGACAAAGTGTGAATTAAAAATAGAAAAGATTAAAGCGATAACACATTGTGAAGATTGTGGTAAAGATTACAATACAATCATATATGGTAAAACATGCCCGCATTGTCAAAGCTCTAATACTTATTTATTACAAGGAAATGAATTTACAATAAAGGAAATGGAAGTTAGTTAATTCATTGATAAAAAATAGGAAAAGATGATAGAAAGTGAAAATCTACTGGATAATCATCTTTTTCTTTCTATTATTTTTTTACTGTTTGCTATAAAATTATAGAGCTATGAAAAATTATATATTTAATACAAATGTGAATCTAAAAGAATTCGATGAATTTGTGATTCATTCTGAACAAAATAGTTTATTTCAATGTAGTTTATGGGCCAATGTTAAAGAGAATTGGGATCATATTTTTACTAGTGTAACTTTAGACAATAAAATTGTTGGTACAGCTTTAGTATTAGTTCGTAAAATGCCTTTAAAACAAACATTATTTTATATTCCAAGAGGACCAGTAATGGATTATCACGATGAAGAACTTGTTACTTTTTATCTAGATAATCTTAAGAAATTAGCGAAAAAAAATCATGCGATTGCGATTCGTTTTGATCCATCAATTTTAACAAAGACATATGCCTATAAAGATCGTAACTTAGATATACCTTTAGAAAATCTTGATGTGATTGAAAGCTTAAAGAAATATGGTTGTTTACATAAAGGATTTACAGTTCATATAGAAGAAGCGACACAACCTCGCTTTAATGCAGAAATGGATGTCACTAGTGACTATATGGATCATCTAGAACATAAGACTGCTAAATGTATTCGTAGTGCAATTCATAAAGGAATTGAAGTAAAAGAAGGAAAAGATGAAGTTAGTAAATTAGCTATCGCAATGCATTATACAGAAGTAAGAAAACAAGTTGCCTTACGAAGTGAAGACTACTTTAGACATATGTTAGACGTATATGGTAAACAAGGTATATGCATGTCTGCTTCATTAAATTTTCCTAAACAATTAAAACGTTTAGAAGATTCGATTGCTTCTAAAAAAGAACAATTAACTTTAAATCCTACAAAGAAACAAAAAGCAACATTAGAAAGAGAAATTGCTCAAGACGAAAAAGAATATCAAAAATTAGAAGAAGATTACAAACGTGAAGGAAAAGATGAAGTCATTACAAGTGGTATTTTAGCTTGTTATAACGATAATTTGATGGAGTTATTCTATATGGGGAATAATCCAGATTATTTACGAATGTATAGTAGTTATCTTTTATATAAATTATGTTTAGATAAGTGTGTTGAACTTGGAATTAAAAGATGTAGCTTTGGTGGTATAGAAGGTACACTAGATGATGGTTTAACATTATTTAAATCAAACTGGTTAATGAATGTAGAAGAGTATATTGGTGAATTTAATCTTGTATTAAACAAACCAATGTATTATGCATTTGATGGTTTATACCCAAAATTATTAAAAATTGCTGCGAAAGCGAGAGGTAAAAGCTAATGAAATTTGTAACAAATGTGGATCAAGCTCGATTTGATGCTTTTGCGATTGCTTCACCATTAAATCATTATTCTAAAACAAGTTTATTTATTGATTTTAAGAAACCGGAATATCAAAAAGGTGAACTATTAGGAGTAGAAGATGATGGTGGAAATCTGATTGCTAGTGCTGTTATGTTACATAAAAAATGTAAGATTCCACACATGCAATATAGTTATATCCAATATGGTTTTAATTTAGATATTGAAGATAAAGAACTCATTGCATTTTTTGCGAGTCATTTAAAAGATTATGCCAAAAGTAAGGGTTCTGCATTTTTAAGAATGGATTTTAATATTACTAGATTAGAACATGAAAAAAATGGAAAGATTAAAGAAAATGGATTTAATCATGAATATGTAACGGAAATATTAAAAGAGAATGGATTTACGCATCTTGGCTATAATTATGGTTATAGTGGAAACTGGATGAGTCGTTTTACGTATAGACTTGATTTAGATCGTCCTTGGAATGAAATTAAAAAGGGTATTAAACGATATAATATCTATCTCAATAAAAATGAACAACGTGCTGTTAGAGTTCATGAAGCAAGTATGAATGAGCTAGGAGTACTCGTTGATAGCCAAAAAGAATTGTCTGAAAAACTAGGATTTAAACCAAAAGAGCAAGACTATTTTAAAAAACTATGGGATATATATGGTGATGCGGTTCATTACTATGTAGTGACAACAAACTATCATGAGGCTAAATTAAACTTACAAAAGGAAATAGAAGCTCAAAAAGAACATATTTCTGTTTTGAAAGATCAAAATCGTATTGATTTAGCAAATAAGACAATTACTGCAATGGAAAAAGAAATCGCAGAAATTGATGAAAAGGGCTTAGACAAAGATAAAGAAGAAGTTTTAGGTGCTAAATTCATCATTATGCAAGGCGCTAATGTTTGGAATGTAAATATGTATACTGTAAAAACATTACTTAACTTTAGAGGCGCTTTTGCATTACATGCTTATGCAATAGAACAGTTATATAAAGCAGGTGCAAAAACATACGATTTTGAAGGAATATCAGGTTCTATGGATCCTAAAGATGAATTTTATGGGCAAACCGATTTTAAAAAGAGTTTTGGTGGTGACTTCTTAGAATTTATTGGTGAATTTGACGCAATATTTGATCAAAAGAAATATGATGCATGGAAGAAAACAACATGGTTTATTTCTCATTCACGTAGAAGATTAAGATATATGTTTTTCCATAAGAAAAAATAAAACCTTGTTTTCACAAGGTTATGTATATAATATGGCTGGGATAGAGAGATTCGAACTCCCGAATGACTGGTTCAGAGCCAGTTGCCTTACCGCTTGGCAATATCCCAACAAGCAATACTTATTATACCGAGAATATGATTGTTTTCAATAAAAAAATGCGAGTATTCTTTGTTTTTACATAGAAATAGAGTAGAATTAGAAAGATTAATTAAGGGGTGGAAGTATGACACATATTAGAACTAGATTTGCTCCAAGTCCTACTGGTTACATGCATATTGGTAACTTAAGAACAGCACTTTGGGCATATTTAATTGCAAAAAAAGATCCAGAAGGAGTATTTATTCTTCGTATTGAAGATACAGATCAAGGTCGTTTAATTGAAGGTGCTACTGAGGTTATTTATAAAACAATGGAACAATGTAAATTATTCCATGATGAAGGACCAGATATTGGTGGACCTGTTGGACCATATGTTCAATCAGAACGTGTTAAGAGTGGTCTTTATCTAGATTATGCAAAAAAATTAATTGCTTTAGGTGGAGCTCACTATTGTTTCTGTGATGAAGAAATGATTGGTGCACAACGTGAAATTCAAGAAGCTCGTGGTGAATCATTTAAATTTGATGATCCATGTAAACATATTTCTGTAGAAGAAGCAGAAAAAAGAATTGCGGCTGGAGAAAAGTTTGTTATTCGTCAAACAATTCCTACATCAGGAACAACATCATTTGATGATGAAGTATTTGGACGTATAACAGTTGAAAATGAAACATTAGATGAATCAATTTTAATTAAATCTGATGGTTTCCCAACATACAACTTTGCAAATGTCGTAGATGACCATTTAATGGGTATTACAGATGTAGTTAGAGGTATGGAATATTTAAGTAGTACACCTAAATATAACCTAATTTATAATGCATTTGGTTGGGATATTCCTAGATATATCCATTGTCCACCTGTAATGAAAGATGAACATAATAAGCTATCTAAACGTAATGGTGATGCTTCATTCCAAGATTTAGTAGCGAAAGGATATTTGCCAGAAGCAATCCTTAACTATATAGCTATGTTAGGTTGGTCTCCAGAAAATAACCAAGAAATCTTTACATTAGAAGAATTAACACAAGCATTTAATGTGAAACATATTGGTACTAGTGGAGCTATCTTTGATATTGTTAAATTAACTTCAATTAACTCATTATGGTTAAGAGGAATGGATTTAGATTCATACTATGAACTAGTAAAACCATATATTGACCAAACAGTAAAAGGGGATTTTGATAAGAAGAGAATTGCTGCTATCTTACAACCACGTGCTACAACACTAGTTGAAATACCAGAGATGGTTGATTTCTTCGATACATTCCCATCATATTCTAATGATTTATATATCAATAAAAAGATGAAGACAAATCCTGAAATTGCTTTAAAGTCATTAGTAGCCGCTAGAGAAACATTAGCTAGTCAAACAGATTGGTCTGAAGAAAATCTTCATGCTGTTTTAATGGAATTACCAGCTAAATTAGAAATGAAGAATGGTCAAGTATTATTCCCATTACGATTAGCAATTTCTGGTAAACAATTTACTCCTGGTGGAGCAATAGAAATTGCTGCTATTTTGGGTAAAGAAGAAACTTTAAGAAGATTAGATATTTCTATTGAACAACTATCTAAATAACTTATAAAATAACAGTCATTTAGGCTGTTATTTTTTTCCAAGGAGGACATATGAAAAAAATAGTTATTGCAAGTGGTAATGCAGGGAAAATTAAAGAATTTAAATCAATGTTAGAACCTGAAGGATATGAAGTCATTAGTATGAAGGATCTTGATGGTGCCGAAGAACCAGAAGAAACAGGTGCTACATTTCATGATAATGCAATTATTAAGGCACAAGCTATTGTTGATGCATTTCATATTGCAGCAATTGCAGATGATTCTGGATTAGAAATTGATGCTTTTGATAAACAACCAGGAGTTTATAGTGCTAGATTTTTAGGCCATGATACACCATATGAGCATAAAAATAAGATTATTCTAGAAAGAATGGAAAACGTAGAAAATAGAAGTTGTCGTTATGTTTGTGCTATTGCATGGTGTGAGCCAAACGAGGAACCTATTGTATTTGAAGATACTGTAGAATGCGAAATTGCTAGAGAAGCTAAAGGAACAAATGGATTTGGCTATGATCCTATCGTATACTATGCACCACTTCATAAAACAATGGCTGAAATGACTGGTGAAGAAAAAAATAGTATTTCACATCGTGGTAAAGCAATTAGAAAGTTTGAAGCTTGGCTAAATGAGAAAAAATAAGATTCTTTTTGGAATTTCCTTTTTCTGCCTAATTATTTCCTTACTATTAACGATTATTGATTTGAATTGTTTTGATCAGTCATTCTATCAAAAAGAATATGTACAAAATAATACAAGTGAAGAAACAGGAATGAATGAAGAAGATTTATGGGATACGACTCTAGTCTTATTTGATTACCTACATGATGCAAGAGATGATTTAAGTGTACAACATGAAGTAAATGGTACAGTTCGTGAGATATTTGATTCTCGTGAAAAAGCACATATGGTTGATGTAAAGAATCTTTATTTGAATACGATTGTTGTTCGTAATGTTTTAGCAATTGTAGGATTAATATTATTTGTCGTTGCTATTTTATTAAATAAGAAAAATTGGATTACGAGTATGTATATAGGATATAAAAGAAGTCTAGGTTTATTATTTGTAATCATACTAGCAATATTAATTTATGCGGCGATAGACTTTAATTCTTTTTGGATACAGTTTCATTATCTCTTTTTTACCAATGACTTATTTTTCTTAGACCCTAATACTGAAATATTAATTAATATGGTACCTGAACAATTCTTTTTTGATTTAGTCATCCGTATTATCTTTATGTTTATGTTCAGTGTTATAGTTTTATATGTACTATTTTATTATTTAAACAAGAGGAAGATAAATGATTAACGTTGTATTATATGAACCAGAAATACCCCAAAATACAGGGAATATTATGCGTACCTGTATGGCTTTTCATTGTCGCTTACATTTAATTGAACCATTAGGTTTTTATTTAGATGAAGCTCATTTAAGAAGAGCTGGTATGGATTATCGTGACAAAATAGAAATGCATACATATAAAAATTGGAATGAATTCTTAGAAAAGAATCACGGTGATTTTTATTATGTAACTAGATATGGAGACAAAGCACCATCACATTTTGATTATACAAAGTGTGAAAATGATATTTATCTTGTATTTGGAAAAGAGAGTACGGGAATTCCTAAAGAAATATTATTCAATCATATGGACCGTTGTATTCGTATACCGATGGTAAAAGAAGCACGTAGTTTAAATTTATCAAATTGCGTTGCCTTATGTGTTTATGAAGTATTAGATCAATTAGGCTATCCTGATTTGTGTTCTACAGAAACAATTAAGGGTGAAGACTTTTTATCTAGTGAAGTTTGGCGCGAAAAGAAGTAAGATAAAAGTATGATTGAAACAGTTAGTGATTTTTTATCCATAGTAATTTTGGTAGTAATGATTTTATATGGCTTTTATTGTCTATATATTGTTTCTTTAAAACATCATGAGGCAATATTAAAAGTCATGGAAAAGAAATACTATCAATATTATGACAGCTCCCTTGATGAAGAAGAGGAAGATGATCATTCATATGGTCCATATTATGGAGAATGAGGATGCAGTTTTTTAAGTTTGAAAAGAAAGATTTTAGAATTTTAATATTTATTATATTTTCCGCATTTATATACTCTTGCGGAATGAATGTTTTTGTTAAGTCTGGAAATTTGTTTCCTGGAGGATTTGCAGGTATTTCTAGATTAGTATCGGCAGTTTTAGATCAATTTTTTCATATAGAATTATCCTTTAGTGTAATCTATATGTTTTTAAATGTAATAACTTCGATTATTGTATTTAAAAAAATAGGAAAAAAATTCATGTTTTTCTCCATATTACATTACTTTTTAGTATCTTTATTTACATCACTTTTACCAACAGTGATGGTGACGGAAGATTTACTATTAATTAGTGTATTTGGAGGATTAATTAATGGTTTTGCGATTAGTATTGCATTAAGAAATAATGCGTCTAGTGGTGGAGCTGATTTTATCGCAATCTATTTTTCCATGCGTTTTAATATTTCAACATGGAATTATGTACTAGTAATTAATGCTGTTGTATTAACAATTGCAGGTATTTTATTTGGTTGGGAAAGAGCATTATATTCAATCATTTTCCAATTTGTTTCTACGCAAGTTGTTAATACTATGCATAATCGATATAAATCTAGTCAATTAGAAGTTATTACAAATATGCCTGATGAAATTTGCGAATCTGTATTCCATACATGTCGTCATGGTATTACTAAGATTAAGTGTACTGGTGGTTTTACAAATAAAGAACATTGGCTTTTGATTATCGCTGTCAATACTTATCAATTAAAAGATGTTGTAGATTCGATTAGAAGGGTAGATCCTCATGCGTTTATTACATTGCATAATGTTGATAGAGTATTAGGAAATTATTATCAAAAACCATTAGAGTAATTTACTTCGTTTTAACGAAATTAATATATAGATTTCTCATGCTAATTTTATGATAAGTTAGCATTGACGAATAGAGCTATGCTCTTTAAAATTTGTGTTGCAATACCAAAGGGGGTGGTTTTTCATGAGTGATAGTAGTGTTCCGATAAACTTGTGTCTTACAAATGAAAAATCAAATCTGGAGGTAAATAACAATGGAAGAAATCAAGGAAGAAATTGAAAATCAAGATTTAGAAACTTTTCGTAATCTTTTAAAAGAGAAAAAATATTCTGTTTTACGTGGTAAAGCGCAAGATATGAATGATTCTGACTTAGCGTATATTATGGATAATATGGAAGATGAAGATATGTTAACCATGTTCCGTTTATTCCCTAAAGAATTAGCTGCAGATGTTTTCTCTCAATTATCATTAGAAAGCCAACAATATATCATTACTTCACTTTCCGAAAAAGAAGCTGGAAGTGTTATTGATAATCTATTTGCGGATGATGCGACTGACTTACTAGAAGAAATGCCTGCAAACGTTGTAAAGAAGATACTTTCTAATGCTAAACCAGAAACACGTAAAGATATCAATCATTTACTACAATATCCTGATGATTCTGCTGGTTCTGTAATGACAACAGAATTTATGGATTTGAAAGAAACAATGACGGTTAGTGAAGCATTAGATAGAATTCGTACTAAAGGTATTGATTCTGAAACGGTTAATATTTGTTATGTATTAAATTCTAAACGTCTATTAATGGGAACAGTTGCTTTAAGAGCTTTAGTAATGCATGAAGGTAATGAAGTTATTGGTGATTTCATGCATGAGAATGTTGTCTCTTGTAATACATCAATGGATGAAGAAAAAGTTATTCAACTATTTAAAAAATATGACTTAACAGCTTTACCAGTAGTCGATAATGAACATCGTATGGTTGGTATTATCACTGTCGATGACGTTATGGATATCATGGAAAAAGAAACAACCGAAGATATCGATAAGATGGCTGCCATTATTCCAGGTGATAATAAACCATATTTAAAATCAAGTGTTTTTGAAACATGGAAGAAACGTATTCCGTGGTTAATGGTATTGATGGTATCTGCTACTTTTACAGGTAAAATTATTACTAGTTTTGAAGATGCTCTAAGTAAATATGTTATTTTATCCGCTTATATCCCAATGTTAATGGATACAGGTGGAAACTCCGGAAGTCAAGCTAGTACGGAAATTGTTCGTAGTTTATCTCTAGAACAAATTAAATTCACTGACTTCTTTAAAGTTGTATGGAAAGAATTTAGAGTTGCACTTCTCGCTGGTGCTTCTTTAGCAGCTGTTGCTTTTTTGAAGTGTATATTTTTAGATGGTGTTGGTGTAACAATCGCTATAGTTATTGCAATTACGGTTATTTGTGATGTATTCTTTGCAAAAGTTGTTGCGGCAAGTTTAACTTTAATTGTTTCAAAAATGAACTTAGACCCAGCTGTAGTTGCTTCTCCAATGCTAACTACAATTATTGATGCTTTAGCTTTATTAATCTATTTTACAATTGCTACTACTCTTTTAGGCCTATAGTTTGTTATACTTAAGCATGTGTTACTTTGGAGGTACGTTATGATTGTAGTATATACATCTCCAGGATGTGCTGGATGCCGTAAGTTAAAACAATGGCTTAAAGATCGAAATATTGAATACAAGGAAAAAAATATTTTTAAAGTTTTGTTGTCTCCAGCTGAAATTAAATATTTATTAATGCGCAGTGAGAATGGGGCAGAAGATATTATTTCTAAAAGAAGTAAAGTGATTCTTGAAAATAATATTAATATCGAAGATATGACTGTTGAAGAATTGATTCGCTTTATTCAACAAAATCCTAGTGTATTAAAAAGACCTATTATATTAAATGAAGAAAATTTTCAGGTGGGATATGATTCAGAAGAAATTACAACTTTTTCAAGAAATTATCCTCAACAAATCCCAACATCTTTTTGTGCAGGTACATGTACAAATTGGGATGTATGTGGCAAGGTGAGAGAACCTGAAGTATGTGATGATTGTAGTGAAGAAAATGAAGAATAATATGAAAATAATGGTTGGATTATCAGGTGGCGTCGATAGTGCCATCGCAGCATATTTATTAAAAAAGCAGGGTTATGATGTAACCTGTGCTTTTATGCGTAATTGGGATTCTTTAACAAATGATGATATTTTAGGGAATCCTACTTTAAATGAAGATATTTGTACTCAAGAACAAGATTATAATGACGCGCTAAGTGTAGCGAATAGCTTAGATTTGCCTTTATTACGTGTAGATTTTATCGAAGAATATTGGAAAGAAGTTTTTCAAACATTTTTATCAGAATATAAAAAGGGTAGAACACCAAATCCTGATATTTTATGTAATAAACATATTAAATTTGATTCTTTTATGAAATATGGTAAGGAACAAGGATTTGATGTTGTCGCAACAGGACATTATGCAAAAATGGGTACTTATAATGGTTTAGCTGCTGTTTGCAAAGCAGATGATCGAAATAAAGATCAATCATATTTTTTAGCACAAATTAATCGTGATGTTTTAAATGAAATTATGTTTCCACTTGGAACAATCACTAAACCCGAAGTTAGAAAAATCGCTGATGAATTAAATTTAAGTATTGCAAAGAAAAAAGATTCTACAGGTATTTGTTTTATTGGAGAAAGAAATTTCAGAGAATTTTTAAGTAATTATCTTCCAATGAAAAAAGGAAAGATTATTAATATTGCTACACATTCTGTTGTTGGTGAGCATCAAGGCGTTTTATATTATACTGTTGGTCAACGTAAAGGCTTAGATATTGGTGGCACTGGACCTTACTTTGTTGTTGGTAAAGATGTTGTAAAAAATGAATTGTATGTAACAGATAACGAACATCAAGATTGGTTATTATCTGATGAATGTAACGTTATTAGCATGAACTATTTAGCAGATATTCCTGAAGAATTACATTGCACAGCTAAATTTAGATATAGACAACCTGATCAACCTGTAACGATTTATAAACAAGGTAATAATGAAATTAAGGTTGTTTATGATGAGCCAATTAAGAGTGTTACTCCAGGTCAAGAAGCTGTATTCTATGATGGAGATGTAATGATTGGTGGCGGAGTAATTGATACAGTATTCCGCAATCAAGAAGATTTAATGGAAAAGATTTGTAACGAAAGTACAAAATAATTAACTTTTTTTGAGGATTTATAGTTTTTTTGCATATATAGAATATATAGGAGATATATTTTATATATGCAAAAAGAATCGATATTTTCGGAGATTTCAATGAGTGATGAATTAATTAAAATCAATGCGAAAGTTATTCATGTCGTATATCATAATGATGAAAACTTGTATACTGTAGTGCGTTTAAAGCTAAATGACGAAAAAGAAAAACAACTTACAGCTACAGGTTTTTTTCAAAGCATCGAAAAAGATATTTTATATAACTTCTATGGAAAATATATTGAACATGCTAAATATGGTATGCAATTTGAAATCCAATCCTATGAAAGACCTTTACCAAATGAAAAAGAAGGAATTATTCGTTATTTATCTGGAGCTCAATTTAAAGGTGTAGGTCAGAAAACGGCGAAAAAAATTGTAGAACAACTAGGTGAAGATTGTTTAAACATCATCCGTAATGATGAAACTGTTTTAAATACATTAGGCTTATCAGATTCAATCATAAATTCTATAAAAGAAGGATTAAATGAAGAAGATTCTGGATTAGAAGAACTTATTCAGTTTTTAAATGTGCACGGCATAGGTATGCGTAATGTAATTCGGTTGAATAAAGCCTATGGTAAACAAGCGTTAGTAAAATTAAAAGAAAATCCATATCGAGTTATAGAAGAATGTGATGGATTTGGTTTTTTAACAGCTGATAAAATTGCAAAAAATTTAGGGATTGAAGATGATGATCCTCGTCGCCTTTATGCATATCTTATCTCTTTATGTATGGATTTATGTATGCGTACAGGGGATAGTTATACCTTATATGATGATTTAAAAGAAGCTTATGAAAAGAAATGTTCTTTTAGTTCAATGCCATTTGATGAATTACTACAAAAAACTTTATTTAGTCGTCAACTTGTTCAAGAAAAAGATCGTATTTATCCATATACACAATATGATAGTGAAGAAGGAATTAGTAATTTTTTAGCGAAATTTCCATATGATGTGTTAGATCCTATTGATGAAAACTTGTTATATCTCTATTTAGATCAAATGCAATCAAACTTATCGATTCAGTATGATCAAAAACAAATAGATGCGATTGAGCAATTCTTTAGTCAACCGTTTATGATTGTAACAGGTGGCCCAGGTACGGGTAAAACGACTGTTGTTAAGGCAATGGTAACGCTATTTAAAATGCTATATCCAAGTAGCGAAGTCATTTGTAGTGCACCTACAGGTAGGGCTGCTAAACGATTATCAGAGCTCACGGATTCTCCGGCTAAAACAATTCATTCTTTATTAGAGTGGGATTTAGAGACAAATACTTTTGGTAAAAATGCAAAAGAGCCAATACTTGCGGATTTATTAATCATTGATGAGTTTTCAATGGTAGACAATTGGCTGTTTTATAATTTATTACTAGCAAGTAAAAAGATAAAGAAGATATGCATTATTGGAGATGAAAACCAACTTCCATCTGTTTCTCCAGGATCAGTTCTTAGAGAATTAATCTCATGTGATTTATTTCCTGTAATTCGTTTAGAACATATTTATAGGCAAAAAAATGGTAGTGATGTAATTCAACTCGCTCATGATATTCAAACAGATGTTGTTGATTTTAATGAATATAAAAATGATGTAGCGTTTTTTGAATGTGATGCAAGTGATATTAAAAAGAATATAGTATTCATTGTAAAAGATGCATTAGAAAAAAATTATTCTATTTCTGATATCCAAGTTTTATCACCAATTTATTCTGGACCTGCAGGAATTGATATTTTGAATAAAGCATTACAAGAAGCTTTTAATCCTCATGATCAATACAAAAGGGAAATAAAAGTTGGTTATATGATTTATCGAGTTGGAGATAAAATCTTACAGTTAAAAAATCAACCAGATGATGATGTATATAATGGAGATATAGGAACTTTAATGGATATTGAATATAGTCATGAAAATGAAGATGGAAAAACGACTGTATTTGTTCAATTTGAAGATGCATTAGTTTCTTATACATTAGATAATATTTCAAATATTACACTAGCTTATTGTATATCTATTCATAAATCACAAGGTTCAGAGTATCCAATTGTGATTATGCCAATCGTCTCTAGTCATTATCATATGTTACAAAGAAAGCTAATCTATACAGGTATTACTAGAGCTAGACAATCTTTAATTTTACTTGGTAGTAAGAAAGCTTTTGTGGATGGTATAGATACTTTAGATAAACATACTCGTTTATCATCACTAAAAGAAAAGCTAATTGAAAAGAAAAAAGTCACGATTTTTAATTTTGATAGTTACTAAACACAGTACTTGTGATAAGATAACTAGGAAATCGTTGAAAGAGACGAGTATATTTAAGGATTGCATTAGAGATAAAGTGGTTGGTGAAAACTTTACATGAATTAAATAGAAGCTACTCTGGAGTTTGCTTAAAAAGCAACGTAATTCTGCGTTAAAGAATAAAATTGAGGTGCGTGTTAGAAATAACACGAAATAGGATGGTACCGCGTGCAAACGTTCCTGTATTGGAACGTTTTTATATTGAGGGAGAGTAAGAAATATGGAACAAAAACAACTAACAGGAAATGAAATTCGTCAAATGTTCTTAGACTTCTTTGCATCAAAAGGATGCATGGTTGAACCAGGTGCGAGTTTAATTCCTCACAATGATCCAACTTTACTATGGATTAATGCTGGTGTATCAGCACTTAAAAAATATTTTGATGGAACAGAAAAACCAAAATCTAATCGTATTTGTAATGCCCAAAAATCAATTCGTACAAACGATATTGAAAATGTAGGTAAAACAGCTAGACACCATACATTCTTTGAAATGTTAGGTAACTTTTCTATTGGTGACTACTTTAAAACAGAAGCGATTACATGGGCTTGGGAATTTTTAACTTCACCAGAATGGATTGGTTTTGATAAAAATAAATTATATGTAACAGTTTATCCTGATGATGTTGATGCATATAACATGTGGGTTAAGGTAGGTATGATTCCTAGTCATATCCGTAAAACAGCTGATAACTTCTGGGAAATTGGTGAAGGTCCTGGTGGTCCTGATACAGAACTTTATTATGATCGTGGTGAAAAATATGATCCTGAACATTTAGGCGAAAAGTTATTCTTCGAAGATATCGAAAATGATCGTTATATCGAAGTATGGAATATCGTATTCTCGCAATATGATTGTAAACCTGGTCAAATGCCTAGAAGTGAATATAAAGAATTACCACAAAAGAATATTGATACAGGTATGGGTTTAGAAAGACTTGTATGTTTAGTACAAGATGGTGAAACAAACTTTGATACAGACTTATTCTTACCTATTATTCATGAAACTGAAAAATATGCTAAACACCCATATTCTGATCCAGAATATAAAATGGCATATCGTGTAATTGCTGACCACATTCGTACAGTTACTTTTGCGATTGCGGATGGTGCTACTTTCTCTAACGAAGGTAGAGGCTATGTTTTAAGAAGAGTATTAAGAAGAGCCGCAAGATACGGTATTAAGTTAGGTATTCAAGGAAGCTTCATGTATAAATTAGTACAAGTTGTTGCGGATATGATGAATGCTTACTATCCATACGTAGAAGGAAAAGTAGCTTTAATCTCTAAACTTGTTAAGACTGAAGAAGAAAGTTTCCATACTACTTTAGCAAATGGCGAAAACTTATTAAATCAAGCATTAAAAGAACATGCTGATACAAAAGTTCTTCCTGGTAATGTTGTATTTAAACTATATGATACATATGGATTCCCTAAAGAATTAACTACAGAAATTGCAGAAGAAGCTGGATATACAGTTGATTTAGAAGGCTTTAATGCAGAAATGGAAGCACAAAAACAAAGAGCTCGTGATGCTCGTAGCAACGAACAATCTATGGGTTCACAATCTAAAGCATTGATGGATTTTGTAGAACCATCTAAATTTGTTGGTTATACAGAAAAATCTTGTAAGGGTCATGTAATTGGATTATTTGTTGATGGCGAAAAAGTAGATGAAATTCGTGAATCTGGTGAAATTATCGTTGATGAAACATGTTTCTATGCTGAAAGTGGTGGACAGATTTATGATACAGGTGTCATTTATAACGATAAGATGAATGCTGTTGTAACAAAAGTAAAGAAAGCACCTCATAGTCAACCATTACATCATATTGAAATTCAAAATGGTTCAATTCAATTAGGCGATGAAGTGAACTTAGAATATGATTATGAACGTCGTGAAAAAACAAGAGCAAATCACTCTTCATTACACTTACTACAAGCTGCTTTAAGAGAAATTGTTGGTGACCATGTAGCTCAAGCTGGTTCATTCAATGGTCCTGATTATGGAAGATTTGACTTTACACATTATGAAAAATTAACAGAAGAACAATTACATCAAATTGAAAATAGAGTGAATGAAATGATTGCAGCTAATGTTCCTATTACAACTGAAGTAATGGATATTGAAGAAGCTAAACAATCTGGCGCAATTGCTTTATTTGATGAAAAATATGGCGATAAAGTTAGAGTAGTAACAATGGGCGATTTCTCTAAAGAATTCTGTGGTGGTACTCATGCTTATAAAACTGGAGATTTAGGAGTATTTAAGATTGTTAGTGAAGAATCAATTGGTTCAGGTGTAAGAAGAATTACTTCTATTACAAAAATGGAAGCTTATAAAGCATTTAAAGCTGAAGAAGATTATTTAATTTCTTGTTCTAAATCATTAAAGAATAACAATCCAATGATTCTTCAAGATAAGATTAATCAATTACTTGAAGAAAATGCTAAGTTAAAGAAAGAAAATGAACAAGCTAAGCAAAAAGCATTACAAGCAGAAGCTGAAAGTGTAATTTCTCGTAGTGAAAAAATCAATAACTTTAATGTCATCATCATGGATGTTAAAGATATGGATGGCGCAAGCTTAAAAGGTTATGCTGAAACACTAAGAAATAAGCTAGAAGATTCTATTGTATTCTTGACATCAAATGCTAATGATAAATTAACTCTAGTATGTGCTTGTAGTAAGACTGCAATTAGTGCTGGTATTAAAGCAGGCGATTTAGTTAAGAAAGCTGCTGAACTTACAGATGGTAAGGGTGGAGGACGCCCAGATATTGCTCAAGCTGGTGGTAAAGATATTTCTAAATTACCAGAAGCAATAAATGCTATAAAAGAAACAATAAAAAATGCTTAAAGTCTTTCAATAAAAATTAGATTAGATTAAAATAAGGGTAGTAAGGCGGTAAGTTTTATGACAAGAAAAGATATTTCACCTACAGTTAGTTTTGATGCAGATAAGGTAAGACGTGATAATATTCGTCAGGTTTTACTTTTAGTTCAAGATGCTCTTGAAGAAAGAGGATATAATGCTATCAATCAATTAGCGGGGTATTTGATTTCGAATGATCCTGCATATATATCAAGTCACAAAAATGCTCGTAGTATTATCCAAAGTGTTGAAAGACATGAAATTATTGAAGAATTAGTTCGATTTTATCTTGAGGAAAACGAAAAGTGAAATATATTGGTTTAGATTTAGGTAGTGTAACTTGTGGAATTAGTGTAAGTGAAACAGGTTTAATTGCCCAAACAGTAGAAACTTTACGTTTTCCAAAGGATGACTATGATGTTGCTATTGACAAAGTGAAAGAAGTAATTGCTAGAGAAAAACCCGATGTAATTGTGTTAGGGTACCCATTACTAGAAAATGGTGATGTTGGACCTAGAGCAATGATTTCTGAGGATTTTGCTAAATATTTACGTGAAGAAACTGGTCTTCCTGTATATTTACAAGATGAAAGAAATACAACGCAAGAATCTGAAGCAATTCTTTTAGAAGCGGATGTTTCTCGTAAGAAAAGAAAAAAAGTTATTGATCAATTAGCAGCCGCAAGAATTTTACAGTATTACTTAGATAAAAATAAATAAAAGCGGGTAAACCGCTTTTGTTTGTAAGGAGGAGAACAAGATGATTGGTGATCAAAATAGTTTAATTATTATTGATGATGAAGGTAATGAAGTTCAAATGGAAATTTTATTAACATTTGTTCATCCAGATACAAATAAACAATATGTTTTATTCAAAGAACCTAACAGTGATAATGATAATGTATTTGCATATGAATATGATGATGAAGGAAATTTAAATGATATTGAAGATCCTGAAGTATTTGAAATGTGTGAAGAAGTATTATCAGCATATGTTGATGAGGATTCATTAAATGGCTAAAAAGAAAAAGCGTAAAATACGTTTTGATCGGATTATCCTATTACTTGTTTTTGTTTGTGCTCTTATTAGTGGCGTAGTATTTTTAAAATATTCTAATGCTCAAAAAGCAGTTAGTTCTACTTCAGAAGAAATTACTTTTACAGTTGAAAGTGGTTCTTCTAGCAAAAGCGTTATTAATAAACTTCAAGAAGAAGGGATTATACGTGATTCTACTTTTGGTTATTTATATGCTAAAAATAATCATTTAACGGATATTAAAGCTGGTGATTATACACTAGATAAAAGTTGGACATTAAATGAGATTTTAACAAAGCTAAATGATGCTAGTAGTGCTATAGCATATGATGCAACAGTGACTATTGTTGAAGGAGATTGGGCAAAACATATTGCGGATAAAATCGCAGGAGTAACTAGTGTTACTTCTGATGAATTAATTGCATTATGGAATAATGAAGAATATTTGCGCTCAATTATGAATGATTATCCTTTTTTAACAGAAGATATTTTCAATGAAAATATACGTATAAAACTTGAAGGATATTTAGCACCTAATACATATAACTTTTTCCAAGAAACAACAGCTGAAGAAGTAACAAAAAAGATATTAGATGAGTCATTATCAATTTATCAAAAATACGAAAATGAAATTAAAAAGAGTTCTTTAAGTATTCATGAATTATATACTTTAGCAAGTATTGTTCAATATGAATCTGGGAATATTGATGATATGAAAAAGATTGCTGAAGTCTTTTATAATCGTATGGAAATTGGTATGCCACTACAATCTAGTGTAACAGTATGCTATGCCTTAGATATCAATAAATCTGATGATTGGACAGCATGTGAAGTAAATCCCAACTATGATTCTTTATATAATACATATAAGTATCAAGGATTACCTCCTGGACCAATCCAAAATCCTGGTGAAGATGCTTTAGAAGCTGTATTAAATCCAGATCAAAATAACTACTTATATTTCATGGCAGATGTATATGGTGATGGAACGGTATATTATGCTGAAACATATGAAGAACATGAAGCAAATGTAAATCGGTACTTAAAATGATTGAATCTACTCTAGTTTATTTAATCAAAGATGATGATTATTTGATGCTTTTAAGAAATAAAAAGGCTAATGATATCAATCAAAATAAATGGATTGGTGTTGGTGGTAAAAAAGAATCAAATGAGTCTTTTGAAGAATGTGCAATACGTGAAACATATGAAGAAACGGGTTTAAGTATTCAATCAATAGAACAAAGAGGAAGGATTGATTTTCATTACGAAGACAAAGAATCAGAGAAAATATATGTTTATACGACTAGAAGTTTTACTGGTGTAATTCACGAGTGTAATGAAGGACAACTATCTTGGATCAATAAAAATAGAGTATTGGATTTAAATTTATGGGAAGGCGATAGAATCTTTTTGAACTATATTTTAAATGATAAAAAAGATTTATTTTATTTACATTTATTCTATGATAAGTATGATAAATTAGTTAAGTATGAGTTAGGAGAAAGTAATGATGAATAAACCAATTATTATCGGTATTGCTGGAGGAAGTGCATCAGGTAAAACTTCTATTGCAAATAAATTGCGTGATACGTTTAGTGATGAAAAGTCAGTGCTAATCATTAGACAAGATGATTATTATAAAGATCAATCTCATATGACAATGGAAGAAAGATATAAAACAAATTATGATCATCCATTTGCCTTTGATAACGAGTATATGATTGAACAATTAAATGATTTAATTGCTGGAAAAACAATTAAAAAGCCTGTATATGATTTTGTAGAACATACTAGAAGTCAAATCACAGAAACATGTTTCCCTGCTGATGTCATTATCATTGAAGGTTTATTTGTATTAGAAAATGAAGATTTGAGAAAACTCTTAAATATTAAAGTCTTTGTTGATACTGATGCAGATATTCGTTTTATAAGAAGACTAGTTCGTGATGTGAAAGAAAGAGGAAGAACGCTTGAATCTGTAGTAGACCAATATGTAAATACAGTTCGAGTTATGCATGAAGCATTTATTGAACCAACAAAGAGATATGCAGATGTAATTATTCCAGAAGGTGGTAGTAATACAGTTGCAATTGATCTTTTAACAACAAAAATTAGTAGCATCATTCATCACACAATGTTATAATCTTAAACGCAAATACAAGGAGTAAACTCATGTCAGAAGAAAAAATATATGTAACTGAAGAAGGTCTTAAAAATTTACAAGATGAGTATCATAATCTTGTTCACGTTGTTCGTGAAGAAGTTAAAGCTGAATTAAAGGAAGCTAGATCTCAAGGTGACCTTTCCGAAAACGCCGACTATGATGCGGCTCGTGATAAACAAGCTCAAGTTGAACACCGTATTACAGAACTAGAAAGTATGCTATCTCGTATTGAAATCATTGATACGAAGAAAAGTGGTAGTAAGACAGTTCAAATTGGTTCAACAGTAGAAATTGAATTCTTAGATACACATGAAGTTGGTACATATACAATTGTTGGTAGTACTGAAGCTGATCCATTAAATGGTAAATTATCAAATGAAACACCATTAGCTATGGCGATTCTTGATAAAAAAGTTGGTACTAAATGTACTGTTAATGCAAAGATTTCATATCAAGTTTTAATCATTAAATTAAAATAATTTGAGGATTTAACATATTTTTGCGTAATTAATAAGTAGGAGGGTAATCTTTTGAAACTTCTACTTATTTTTATTTTGTTCTTTTTGATATTTTCTACGACGAAATTATCGAGTTATTCCATTCAAGATGCGAAAGAAAAAGATATTCATGTATCAATAAAAGGATGCGTTACTAGTCCTGGAGAATATGAATTAACAGCTTATTCTTCATTACAAGACTTATTAGAACTTGTAGATTTACAAGAAAACTATGATATTTCGATGTATAACACGTCAATGCGCCTAAAAGATGGAGATTGTATAGAAATACCTTGTCAAAATGAAACAGTGAGGATATCGATTAATTCTGGCTCTATAAATGATTTGTGTTTATTACCAGGAATAGGAGAGAAAATTGCACAAAGAATAATAGATTATCGTAATGAGAATGGTTTCTTTCAGAAATTAGAAGATATACAAAACGTATCTGGAATTGGTGAAGCAAAGTATCAAAAGATTAAGGAATATATATGTCTTTAAAATATTCTTTATTTTTAAGTGTTTGCTTATATTTATATTTAATGATTTATCGATATAATACAATTCTTTCAATCATTTTGATCATGAGTATTGTTTTATATCGTATAAGAAATTGGAAGGCAATATTCTTCGTGTTTATTTTGATTTACTTTCTGTTATTACCTAGCCAAAATCATGAGCCAGATTTTCATGAAGGTAAGGTAGTTGAAATCAAAGAAAACTATATATTAGTAGAACACAATCACCAAAAAGTATTACTTTATACTCACGCTGATTTAAATTATGATGATGAAATTACTTATGAAGGAGAGTATCAAGAAATAGAACCAGTTTATACATTTTATAGTTTTGATTTTAAAAAATATATGAACCAAAAAGGTGTTTATTATTCTTGTAGTGCATATAATTTGAAGGTAATAAGTGAGCATCATACTTTAAGAAGTATTGCTTATCAAAGAATCAAACATTTTGATGAAGAACGTCAAATCTATTTAAAGAAAATTATTTTTAATATTTCTACTTCAGATTTTAATGAACTTGATATTCTCATGAATAGTGGGATTTCTTTAACAGGGATTCTTTATTTTTTACGTTTTTTGTTAGAAAAATTACTTGAAGAAAAGAAATTAGACAAATTCATGATTTTTATCAATATTCTCTTATGTATCTTTTATCGATTTCCTTTTGTATTAACACAATTTTTGATATTTTCATGCTTAAAGAGATTTAATCTTCCATATAATACAAGAATAGGTTTAGGATACTTCATTGTAATGATTCTATATCCTACACAAATCACGAGTATTAGTTTTCTCATTCCAATGTTATATCGTCTAATACGGGATAAAAAAGAATTACGTTTTCTATTATTATCGATAATGCAAAGTATGTTATTTCATGAAATATCTTTATTAAAACTATTCTTTTTTCGCATTTTTGTATTATTTACAGGATTACTATCATTTTGTGCATGGCTATCATTAGTACTACCAGTTTTACCACTACAAAGTATGCTTAAAATGTATGAAAAGTGTATTGCATTATGTGACTTAGTTAGTATTAAAGGTAGTCCCTTAGGAATCATATTTATTTTCTTTGTCATTTGTTTTATGCCACTACTAAAAACAAAGAAAGGAATTAGGGTTTTAATCGTTTTTTATTATGTATTTATTATTTTTGGTTTGTTTCATCCTTTTGGTGAAGTAACTTTTATAAATGTTGCTCAAGGAATGTCAATTTTAATACGATATCCTTTTAACACGCAGAATATACTTATTGATACAGGGAAAGAAAAACAATATTCAAAGTTAAGAACTTATTTAGAAAGTAAATCCATATCTACAATTCATCATCTAGTCATCACACATTATGATGAAGATCATTCAGGGAATATTGATAACTTGAAAAAAGATTTTCATGTGAATGAACTAAATGATACAAAAGAGGATATTTCTTATAAAAATATACATTTATATCAAATCAATTCTATTTCAAGTGAAGATACAAATGAAAGTTCATTAGTATTTATTACTAAGTTAAATGGGCTCAATTATTTGATTATGGGAGATGCGACTAAAGTTAGTGAAAAAGAAATTTTAAAGAATTATCCAAACCTAAAAGCAGATATAATTCAAGCGGGACATCATGGCTCTAAATCGAGTTCTTCAGAAGAATTTATTACAGCAGTTATGCCTAGTATTGGTATCTTTTCTTGTGGCAATTATTCTATCTATCATCATCCAAACAAAGAAGTCGTAGCTTTATTTGATGCATTAAAGATACAAACATTCAATACATATGATGTAGGAGATATTACTATTCTATTTTTACCAATCGGAAATTTATTAATCACTTCTTCCTATAGAATAATGTTTCTAATATAATCTAAAAATATTGGTATAATAAATACAGTTTAGGAGGTTTATTTTGATTTATTTGTTAGATGGGAAAGAAACATATTATTTATCGAAAAAGAAACATGATTTATTACATCAAAAAGATTTAAATCCAGATAATATTATGGTTGTGGATGGCAATAACAAAAATGATTCTTTGATGAGTGATATATATGCTTTATGTAATACAGTTTCATTATTTGGAGAAAAAAGGGTAGTTGTCGTGGATGATGCTTATTTTTTGAAAACGAAATCTTCAAGTAAAAAAGAAACAACAAAGAAAACAAAAGTAAATACTTCTGCAGAGATTTTAGAAAGCTATTGTAAAGAACCTAATGAAGATACAGATTTGATTTTTTATTGTTTTGGGTATGATTGTGATAAACGGACAAAAGAGTTTCAAATCTTAAATTCTTTTATTGGTAAAACAGTGAATCATATTCATTTTGGAGAACCTCAAGGATATGAAATTAGTAATATCATTGATAAAAAATTAAAAGAAAATCAAATTACTTTAACTAGGGCTGCTAAAGAAGAATTATTAGTTCGAATTAATGGATCCATTACGGTTTTCTATCATGCACTAGATAAATTAAAGTTATATGGCGAAAAGAAACTGGACGAAAATGATATTGAACACTTAGTAAGTGCAAATCTAGAAATTAATCGATGGAAACTTGGTAATGCTTTTTTATCTGGTAATATGAACGCAACATTTAGAGCGTATCATGAAATGATTGAAATCGATGGAATGCAAGTTGTTGGAATACTTCCATTACTCGCATCACAAATTCGTGGCGTATATAATAGTATGGTTTGTTATGAAGAAGGAATGCATGAAGCAGAAATTAAAAGTTATGCTAAAAGAAATTATCCTTCAAAAGATATACAAACAGGAAATCGATTTAATAGTACAGAATTATTAAAAATATTAAGTGAACTCGCCGCGTTAGATCAAGATATAAAAAGTGGTAAAGTATTAGGAAAAATAGAATTTGAAAATTTGTTATTGAGGTACTTATAGATGCAATCTTTAAAGGAATTATATAAAGTAGGTAAAGGACCTAGTAGTTCACATACATTAGGCCCAGAACGTGCTTGTAAACTATTTAATAAGGTGTTTGGAGCATTTCCATATTATGAAGCAGAGTTGTTTGGTTCTTTATCTTTAACAGGTAAAGGTCATGCGACAGATGCTGTTATTAAAAATTCACTACCCGGAGAAACGAATGTGATTTTTTCTTTAGAAGTTAAAGAAGAATTTCCAAATGGTTTTTACTTAAGAGCGTTTGACAAAGATCATCACTTACAACATAGTTGGACAGTATTTTCTATTGGTGGGGGAAGCATTCAAATTAAAGAATATCATTTGGATTGGGATAAAGAAGTTTATCAAGAAAATAGTTATCGAGAAATTACAAAAGTATTAGAAGAAAATAACGAGACTATTTTAGATTATATTTATCGCTATGAACCCGATTTAAAAGAATACTTAAAAGAAATTATCCAGAGTGAAATTGATTGCGTTAATAATGGTTTAAATACAGAAGGTATATTACCTGGAGAATTAAAATTAGCTCGTAGCGCTAAAGAATTATATGAATCTAGTTTAAAAGAAACATCCGAAGAACAAAGAAGACTAAAAATGATGGCTTATGCATATGCGGCTAGTGAAGAAAATGGTGCTGGGCATACTTGTGTTACAGCCCCAACAATGGGAGCTTGTGGTGTAATTGCTTCGATGGTTTATTACTATATTTGTGATGAACATAGAAGTATAGAAGATGTTGTAAATGCTTTAGCAATCGGTGGTATATTTGGTAATTTGATTAAACAAAATGCATCTATCTCTGGAGCTACAGCGGGATGCCAAGCAGAAATAGGTGCTGCTGTATCCATGGCGAGTGCTTCCATAAGTTATTTAGAAGGACAAGATTTAAAAGCAATAGAATATGCGGCAGAAATAGGTATGGAACATAACTTAGGATTAACTTGTGATCCTGTAATGGGATATGTTTTAATTCCTTGTATTGAAAGAAATGCGATGGGAATATTAAGAAGTTATGATGCGGCAGTTCTTTCAAAACATATGTCTACGATTAAGGGGCATTTAGTATCTTTTGATATGGTTGTTAAAACAATGAAAGAAACTGGTTCTCAAATACCAATCACATTAAAAGAAACATCACAAGGTGGTCTAGCAAAGGAATTTACCAATGGCTAACAAAGTAATTCATCCCTTAAACCCAATATATGATGAAGAATCTAAAGTACTTATACTTGGGTCATTTCCTTCAATTATTTCACGTAAAGAAATGTTTTATTATGCAAATAAAACTAATCGTTTTTGGAAGGTATTAGAATCGATTTACGATGAAGAAATAAGTGATAGAGAAATGTTTTGTCATAAACATCATATTGCTTTATGGGATGTAATACAAAGTTGTACGATAGAAGGAAGTAGTGATTCTAGCATTACAAATATTAAAGTAAATGATATTGCTAGTTTGCTTCAAAAAACAAAGATTCAAGTAATCTTTACCACTGGCACAAAAGCAAGTTCTACTTATGATAAATATGTAAAAGATATTCATATTGAACATATATCTTTACCTAGTACTTCTAGTGCAAATGCAAAAATGAAATTAAGCGATTTAACAGAAAAATATAAAGTGATTAAGGAATTTACAAATGAAAAAGATTGAATTATTAGCACCATGTGGCAATATGGAAGCTTTAAAAGCAGCTGTTGCGGCAGGATGTGACGCTGTATATTTAGGATTAACAACTTTCTCAGCAAGAGCTTTTGCTGGGAATTTTACGCATGAAGAATTTATTGAAGCTATTTCTTATTGTCATATTCGTGGTGTAAAAATCTATGTCACAATGAATACACTTTTATTTGAATCAGAAGTACAAAATGCGATAAAAGAAATAGAGTTTTTATATGATCATGATGTTGACGCTGTTTTAGTACAAGATTTAGGTTTATTCCATTTAATTCGTACAATGTTTAGTGATTTAGAAGTTCATGCCTCTACACAAATGCATGTACATAATGTAGATGGAGCTAAATTCTTGCAGAAGTGTGGTGCAAGTCGAGTTGTATTAGCTAGAGAAACACCATTATCCATCGTAAAAGAAGTTACAGCATTAGGAATAGAAGCTGAAGTCTTTTCTTATGGAGCAATATGCATCAGTTATAGTGGTCAATGTTTAATGAGTGAATCAGTGAAACATCGTTCTGGTAATAGGGGTATGTGCGCACAACTTTGCCGTTTAAAATATCAAGATCATTGTAAAGAAGATGGTGAGTATTTGCTTAGTCCAAAAGATTTAAATGTTATTGATCATATACCTGAATTAATTGAAGCAGGCGTTTCTAGCTTAAAAATAGAAGGCCGAATGAAACGTGCAGAATATGTATATCTAGTTGTAAAAACATTTAGAGAAGCAATTGATGCATATTATGCTAATAAGCCATATCAAGTAAGTAAGCAAAGACAACGTGATTTGTTACTGATGTTTAACCGTGGCTTTTCTTTAGGACATTTATTTAATGCAAGTACTAGTGAAAGAATGAGTCATTATAGACCTAATCATCAAGGAATCACGATTGGTAAAGTATTAGATTATAGACAAGGTAAAGTAAAAGTTAGCTTAAGTGAACCTTTATATCAACATGATGGTTTAAGAATAATCAATGAACCTGTAGATACAGGATTAACTGCTGTAAAAATATATAAAAATGGTTTACTTGTTAATAAAGCAGAACGGGGTGATATTGTTGAATTAGATTGTCACAGTAAACCATATCCTAAAAAGGGACAATTGCTACAAAAAACGACAGATTCTAAGCTATTAGAAGATATTCATTTAGAAATGAACGAAAAGATTAGAAGAATACCAATACAAGTAGAATATTCTTTTATTGCGAATCATTCCGCTAAGTTAATTGTGAATGACTTTGATGGTCATACAGTAATTTGTGAGTCAGAATTTATTGTACAAAAAGCACAAAATTCACCATTAAGTGATGAACGAATCATTGAACAAATTAAGAAAACAGGTGATGATCCATATTTTGTTGAAGATATTATTGGTGAAGCAAGTCGTATCTTTATGCCAATTAAAGTGATTAATGAGTTAAGAAGAGATGCTTTGACTAAATTATCAACTTTAAGAAGCAAAACACACACTCGTATTGGTAAAAAAGAATATGCGTTTACTTTGGAACAAAAAAGTATGCCAAAATATCGCTTAATTGTCGATAATGTAAAAACACATGAAATTTATACGATTGATGAATCAAAAGAGCATACTAACATTTGTAAGCTTTATCCTATTCAAGAAAACTCCTATCAAGAAAGAAATATCACAAATACGGTGATATCTGAAGTAGGAGCGTTTAATCTTACATTAGAACATTGTATTGCTGGGATGAATTTAAATATTGCGAATAGTTATGCATGTGCTTTTGTTCTATCACAAAAAAATATTGATGCGATTATTTTATCGAGTGAATGTAATGATAATCAAATAGATTTATTATTAGAAAATTTTAAAGAAAGATATGGATATGAAGTACCATTATTTAAACTTGTTTATGGTAATCGTATTGTCATGTATATCAAAAATGGTTTTAGTGTACATCAAAAAGAAATCCATGAATTAGTAGATTTACACCATAATCAATTTGCTGTACAAGAGTATCAAAATATTACAGAAATACTAGAAAGTGAACCAATTTGCAGTAATAATACAAATTGTTATGGAAATTATATTTTAGTATCATCAGAAAGTGATAAAATGGTCGATGAAATTATAGAGGAGAGTTATGAAGAAATTTTTGAAAGAATTTAAAGAGTTTGCTATGAAAGGAAGCGTACTTGATTTAGCTGTAGGTATGATGATTGGTTCTGCCTTCAGTAGTATCGTATCTTCTTTAGTTAATGATATTTTAATGCCACTTGTTTCTACTTTATTACAAGTAGAAGATTTCTCTGGATTAAAAATACTTTTAGTCGATAAAGGTGACGTTGCTACAAACGTATATTTAAATTATGGTGCATTTATTCAAAATATTATTGATTTCTTAATTATTGCATTATGTATTTTTATGATTGTAAAAAGTATTAATCATATGAAAGATAGATTTAATAAACAAGAAAAAGAAGAACCAAGTGCTCCAGCTAAATCAGATGAATTAAAAGCTTTAGAAGAAATAATCACTATATTAAAAGAAAAGAAATAAGCAGTTCTTTATTGATTTTGATATAATAAAACAGTATTAGGAGAAAATGATGTTTTTAAAGCGGATTGAAATGCAAGGATTTAAATCTTTTGCTGATAAAACGGTTATTTCTTTTGATTATCCAATTACTGGTATTGTTGGACCTAATGGATGTGGTAAATCAAACATTTCCGATTCCGTTCGTTGGGTATTAGGTGAACAAAGTGCTAGACAAATGCGTGGCGAAAAGATGTATGACGTCATTTTTTCTGGTAGTGCAGATCGAAGAATGCAAAACTTAGCGGAAGTCACACTTGTTTTTGATAATGCAAATCACATTTTAAACAGTAAACAAGATGAAATAGAAGTAACTAGAAGACTATATAGAGATTCAGGTGATGCTGAGTATTTAATTAATCGAAACCGTGTTCGTTTAAAAGATGTAGTTGAACTATTTTTAGATACAGGACTTGGTAAAGATTCTTTAAGTATTATTAGTCAAGGTAATGTCGTTAGCTTTGCAGAAGCTAAACCTCAAGAACGTCGTGGTGTATTTGAAGAAGCTGCGGGTGTTTCTAAATATAAAAAGAGAAAATTAGAATCTTTATCTAGACTTGCTAGAACAAAAGACAATTTAAATCGTTCACAAGATATTTTGAATGAGCTCGAAAAACAAGTATCACCATTAAAAAGACAAGCTCATAAAGCGGAAATCTATCGTGAAAAAAAGAAAAGATTAGAAGAAATAGAAATATCAGTTTTAGTTCAAGAAATTGATGAAATTAATACTTCTATTGAAGAAGCAAAAAAGACTTTGTTTGATATTGAAACAAAATCTCAAATGAATTCGACAACGATTCAGATTAGTGAAAATAAAATTATTGAAGAAAAGAGAAAAGCATCTCTTTTAGAAAAAGAAATCAATGATTTACAAGATGAACTCATGAAATGTGTAAATGATATATCTTCTTTAGAATCCCGTAAAACGGAAATGGATGAAAGAAGAAAATATATTATTGAAACAGGTAATCGTGAGCAAAAAATTAAAGAAACAAAAGACTTATTAGAAAGTGCTAAAGCTGAATATTTTGACCGTAAAGAAAGATTAGACCGTTTGAATACGGAAATTAAATTAGACAGTGAGAAATTAAGTCAAACTGCACAATCTATATTTGATTTACGTAATGAACACGAACAAGCTTTATCAATTTTAAGAAGTTTAGAAAATCAAAAAAATTATTTAGATAACTTATTAAAAGATCCTTTTTCTTCTACTAGACAATCTGGAATTAAAGCTATCATGGATAATAAAAATGCAATTCATGGTATAGAAGGAGTAATAGGACAAGTTATTGTTTCTAAAGATGGCTATGAAGCAGCTATTTCTGAAGCATTAGGTGGTGCAATGTATAACATTGTTACACGTGATGAAGAAAGTGCAAGAAATGCTATTCGTTTCTTGACTAAAAACTTAAGTGGACGAGCTACATTCTTACCATTAACTGTATGTCAACCTCATGGTATTTCTAAAGAGGCTGAAGTTATTTGTACGCATACTAATGGTTATTTAGGTGTAGCGAGTGATTTTGTTGATTATGATAAAACATTTGCTCCAGTAGTAAATAGCCTACTTAGAAACGTATTAGTAGCTGATACACTTGAAAATGGTAATGAATTATCAAGTTTAACAAATCATAACTATAAAATTGTTACATTAAATGGTGAAGTCATCCATAAAGGTGGCTCCATGACAGGTGGTAAAGCAAAGAGAAATACGACAATCGTAACTGCCCAAAAGGAAAGTGAAGAAGTTTCACGTAAGATTGATGCGCAAAGTGCTAAAGCTACTTTATGTAAACAAAAATTAGATGAAGCAGAAAATTTGCGTAATAGCTTATCTTCATCACTTCAACAAAAACGTATTTCAGTAGCAAGTCTAGAACCACTAGTTGATGCTAAACAAGCTAAGTACGAAAAGCTAAAAAATGATTTATCGTTACTTGCTCCTACGGATAGTGAAAATGCTGTAAATGAAGAAATAGAAGTAGATGATACAGTTGTAAGATTAAATGCAGCATATGCTTCTAGAGATTCTATTACATCGAATATTAAATCAAAACGAGAAGAGCGTGCTAGTTTAAATCAGAATATAGATCGTAAGGAACAACAACTTCGTCAAATTCGTAAAGATCAAGAGCGTTATGTTGCTAGTGCTAATGCGATTAAAGTTGATCAAGGAAGACTTGAAACAAAACTTGAAACGAACTTACAACGTTTAGCTAGTGAATATCAATTAACATATGAATTTGCGAAAACAAAGATTTCTGAATTGAATATTGAAAACGCTAAAGAAGAAGTATTACAACTTCGTAGCGATATTGAACGTCTTGGAAATATCAATATGAATGCTCCAGAAGAATATAACGAAGTAAATGAACGTTATGAATTCTTGAAGAAACAAATTGAAGAGTTAACAAGTAGTAGAGATAAGATATTAAACGCTATTGATGAAATGGATCATGTCATGGTGAAACAATTCAAAGATATGTTTGAAAAGATTAACAATGAATTTAATGATATTTTCCGTTCGTTATATGGTGGTGGTAAAGCAAGATTAATTCTTGAAGATCCTAGTGATATTTTAAATACTGGTATTGATATTGATGCTCAACCTCCAGGAAAAGCTGTTCAAAATAACATGTTATTTAGTGGTGGTGAAAAGAGTTTAATTGCTTTATGTGTACTATTTGCCATATTAAAAGTTAAACCTGTACCACTAGTTATTCTAGATGAAGTAGAAGCGGCTCTAGATCCTGGTAATGTAGAACGTTTTGCAAAGTATTTACACAATTACGTAAATCAAACGCAGTTTATTGTGGTTACTCATAGACAAGGTACGATGGAAAATGCGGATGTCTTATATGGTGTAACAATGCAAAAGCAAGGTGTAAGCCAAATGCTTAAAGTTGAATTAAATGATGCATTAAAGTTAGCTGATGATGCAAGTGACAATGGAGGAAACAAAGCATGAGTTTCTTTGATAAATTAAAAAATGCTTTTAGTCATAAAGAAGATAAAGCGATTTATCTTTCTGGTTTTAAAAAAGCAAATGATTCATTCGGTAGTCAACTAAAAGAAATGCGTCATGAATTCAAAGGTATCAACGATGAATTTCTTGAAGATTTGACAATTGTTTTATTAGAAAGTGATGTTGGAATTGAAACAGCTGATTTGATTTGCGAGAAGTTAAAAGAAAAAGCAGAAGAATATCCAACACTAAGTTTTGATTGGACAATGAGTTTCTTATTAGAAATTATGAAAGATATCTATGAAGAAACGCCTGATGAAGCAATTCAATATAACGATAATGGTGTTACTGTAATCTTACTTGAAGGAGTAAATGGTAGTGGTAAAACAACTACGGCAGCAAAACTTGCAACGATGTACTTAAAAGAAGGTAAGAAAGTAGCATTTGTTGCGGCAGATACATTTAGAGCTGGTGCGATAGAACAACTTGCTAAATGGGCAACTCGTATTGGTATTCCTTGTATAAAAGGAAGAGAAAATGGTGATCCTAGTGCTGCTATTGTCGATGGTTGTAGATATGCAAAAGAAAATGATATTGATATTTTAATTTGTGATACAGCTGGTAGACTTCAAAATAAACAAGGATTAATGGCAGAACTAGAAAAAATGAATCGTGTATCTGCTAAAGAAATTGAAGGGGCACCACATAATACTTGGTTAGTATTAGATGCCACTACTGGACAAAATGGTTTATCACAAGCCAAAATCTTCAATGAAGCGACACATTTATCAGGTATTATCTTAACTAAAATGGATGGTACAGCTAAAGGTGGTATTGTATTACCAATTAAACATATCTTACATTTACCAGTTTTATTTATTGGTTTAGGAGAACATCCAGAAGATTTAAGACCATTTGATCTTGATTCTTATTTATATAGTATTTCTGAAGGATTAAACGATGCAGGATAAAATTAGAATTAATGTTCTATTAGATTATTATGGAAATTTACTAACAGATAAACAAAAAGAAATCTGTGATTATTATTTCCGTGATGATTTATCATTACAAGAAATATCAGAAATATTAAATATTTCGAGAAGTGGTGTACACGATCAAGTAAAAAGAAGTGAAAACGACTTAATTCAATACGAAAACTTATTACATTTTGTCGAAAATTCACAAAAAAGAATTAAAATATATGATGAGATTAAGAAATTAGGTCATACTAATGTTAATCAATATATAGAAAAATGTTTAGACACGGAGGGAGGAAATTATGAGTAAAGTTATATCCGTAAATTCAGGTTCATCTTCATTAAAATTCCAATTATTTGACATGCCAAGTGAAACAGTTTTGACAAGTGGTCAAGCTGAACGTATTGGTCAAAAAATGGGCGCATTTACAATTAAAGTAAATGGTGAAAAGAAAGTTAAGGAAGTAGAAATTCCAGATCACGCTAAGGCAGTTAAATTATTATTAGATGCTTTATTAGAATACAATATCGTTGAAAGCCTAGATGAAATCGAAGGTGCTGGTCACCGTATTGTGCAAGGTGGCGCATATTATGATCAATCAGTAGTTGTAGATGAGGATGTTGTTAGTAAGGTAGAAGAATTATCTGAACTAGCTCCATTACATAATCCAGCTCACTTAGTTTGCTATAAAGCATTTAAGAATGCATTACCTAAGATTGGTCATGTATTTGTATTTGATACAGCATTCCACCAAACAATGACTGCTGAATCTTATTTATTCCCAGTACCATATGACTGGTATACACAATATAAGATTCGTCGTTATGGTGCTCATGGTACTAGTCATATGTATGTAAATAGACGTACTGCTGAATTAATGGGTGAAGATGTAAATAAATTAAACATGATTACATGTCACTTAGGTAATGGTGCTTCTATTACAGCAATTAAAAATGGTAAGTGTGTAAATACATCTATGGGTCTTACTCCATTAGGTGGAATTATGATGGGTACTCGTTCAGGTGATATCGATCCTACTGTTGTATTCTACATGATGAAAAAATTAGAATGCACACCAGATGAAATGGATACTTTCTTAAATAAGAGATCTGGTATGTTAGGTGTATCAGGAATCAGTTCTGATGCTCGTGATATTCAAGCAGCTGTAGAAAAGGGCGACGAAAGAGCACAATTAACAGTTGATTTATATACAAATAGAGTCATCAATGTAGTTGGTGGTTATTACATGCAATTAGGTCATGTTGATGCGATTGCTTTCACAGCTGGCTTAGGTGAAAATGATACTCATACAAGAGAAAGAATCCTAAAAGCATTAGAAGAAGCTATGGGCTTAAGCATTGATTATGAACTAAACAGCAAAATTCATGGTGAAGAATGCTTAATTTCTAAACCAGATTCTAAGATTAAAGTTTATGTAGTTCCTACAAACGAAGAATTAGTTATTGCAAGAGATACTTGCCGTTTATTAGGACTATAATATATGGATTTTAATCTATTACTACAAGAAATAGAAAAATACGATAGTATTGCTATATATCGTCATGAAAATCCTGATGTGGATGCGTGTGGTTCACAATTTGGTTTAAAGTCTTGGTTAGAAGACAATTATCCTAGCAAAAAAGTATATGCTTTTGGCGAAGAAGAGTGTCACCAAAGACCTTTTCCAAAAAATGATATTGAAACAGAACAACTCGTTCAAGAGAGTTTAGCAATTGTTTTAGATACAGCAGATACTCCTAGATTAGATGGAAAATACTATCAAAAAGCAAAGTATTTAATTAAGATTGATCATCATCCTAATATACAACCTTATGGCGATATGATGTTTGTTGATCCTATATATGCTGCAGCTTGTGAAATTCTAACGGAATGCTTTAGCTCATTTGAAGATAAAGTTATTTCTTCTAGAACAGCAGAGTATTTGTATTCTGGATTATTAACAGATACATTATGCTTTAGAACATCCAATACTACAGCGAATACTTTGAAAATGGCATCTATTTTAACATCGTATGGACTTCAAATTGCTGAACTTAATCGCATGTTATTTGACCAATCCTTAGCTGATTTTCAATTCGGCACATATATTAGAGAAAATGTATGCATACTAGAAAATAAAATTGCATATATCATTATTTCTCATGATACATTTGAAAAATATCATGTTGATTCTAGTAAAGCTAGAGCGATGATTGATGAGCTAGGTCATGTTAAAGAGTTTCAGATTTGGATTATCTTTACAGAAGAATTACATGATGATGGAACGGTAGATTATAGTGCATCACTACGTTCAAAAACAATTGCTGTAAACGATGTTGCACAAAAGTATGGTGGTGGTGGACACCTCAATGCTTCAGGTGTAAAAAAGCTAACTTATACGCAAATAAATGAGATGTTAGATATATTTAAATCTCGTTTATAAATTACAAAATAAATTCTAAATCAAGTATTGATTCTCATAAGTTCATGCTGTAATATGTTGACACATGGAGGAATAATAAGATGAATAAAAAAGAATTAGCAGAAGTTATTGCCGAAAAGTTTGATTTAACTAAAGGAAAATCAGGTGAAATTGTAGATACACTTTTTGAATCTATCGCTGATGCTCTAGCTGATGGAAAAAAAGTTGAAATTAACGGCTTCGGAAAATTTGAAGTAAAAACTCGTGCTCCTCGTACAGGTATTAATCCTCAAACTAAAGAAGTAATCGATATTCCAGCGACAAATACACCTGGATTCAAAGCTTCTAAGAGTTTAAAAGAACGCGTTAGATAGCATTTAAATAGAAGATATTCAATTTGGGTATCTTCTTTCTTTATTTTTAATGGAAGGAATAAACAAAAATGAAAAATTATGCATTAGTAGAATTACATTGTCACTTAGATGGATCTCTTTATTTACCATGGGCC
>CAVCUC010000008.1:16144-44984 GCA_963605225.1 bacterium | reverse complement strand
GTTTTCATTGTGTCTTTTTATTTTTTGTTACCAATGAGTAAAGTTAAAGCTGTTTCTGTTACAGGAAATAACTATTTGACAAGTGATTATATTGAAAATATCTCAGGAATTGATTATAACTCAAGATATTTTCTAATCTTATCTAGTAAGATTGCTAAAAAAGTTAAGAATGATCCACTAATCGAAGATTGTACTGTTCGTTTATTAAAAAATAATATTGTACAAATTAGTGTTATTGAAAAGAAACCTGTAGGTTATCGCTATGATGACGATAATAAAGCATATATCTTATTTTCTGATGGTAGTAAAACAGAATTAACAAGTGATTATATGTCTTTACTTTCTCGTATTCCATTCATTGTTGGCTTTACTACGGATGATCAAACGCATTTACTAACGCAAGCTCTAGCAAGCGTTAGTGATGAGATGATTGAAGAAATATCAGAGATACGTCAATATAGCATGAAATATGATAGTGAAACTTTAGAAATACAGATGCGAGAAGGTGGTTATTTCTTTACGGATTATTACAATATTTCATCAATTAACTATTATCATGAGACTTATGTAAAGCTTAAAAACAAAGATTATTGTTTATATGCTGAAGGAAATAGTGAACAAAAAACTTTATCTGGTAGAGCTTGTCCTTGGAATGAAGAAGTTGTTACTCATGAATATTGGTTAGATGAAAATGGTGATTACATATATAATAAGTGGGGTGATGCTGCGGTTAAGCATTACTATACGGATAAAAATGGGAATAAATATCTAGATGATGATGGTAATCCAATCGTTATACCTATTGATAGCTATGGATCAGATAACGAAGATAAAAACTTTGAAGAAAACTATGAAAAAGGGTATTATTCTACTGGTACTCTGATTATTCCTGAAGAAGATACAGAAAATACAGAAGAAACAGAAAGTAGTGAAACAAATACAGATGCACAAGGTTAATCAGTTGTGATTATTACTTGTTTTGTTATAATATTATTTTGGTGGGAGATAACCTATGACTGTAGAAAAGAAAACAAATTATGGAAACATTAATGTTTCCGAAGAAGCTGTAGCTGCTTTAGCAGGTGGTGTAATTACTGAATGCTATGGTGTTGTAGGTATGGCTAGTCGTAAAGCTTTCAAGGATGGCTTTGCAGAATTATTAAAAATGGAAAACTATACTAAAGGTGTAGTAGTAAGACGTGTAAATGGTGGTCTAGAAATAGATCTATATATTATTGTTAGCTTTGGTGTGAAGATTTCTGAAGTTGTTTCAGAAGCACAAAAGAAAGTTAAATATATGTTAGAAAAGTCGTTAACTGAAGAAATCTTGAGTGTTAATGTATATGTTCAAGGTGTTCAGGTAATTGGATAATGGAGGATAAGATGGGTAATATCAATGGAGCAACTTTCAAAGGAATGCTTGAAAGTGGCTGTAATAATTTAGTGAATCGTAAAAAAGAAGTAGATGCATTAAATGTATTCCCTGTACCAGATGGTGATACAGGAACAAATATGTCACTTACATTTAGCAATGGTCTTTCAGAAGTAAAGAAGTCTGGTAGTGAACAATTAGCTGTTGTAGCGAAAACATTATCTAGAGGCTTATTAATGGGTGCTAGAGGAAACTCTGGTGTTATTCTTTCTCAAATTTTCCGTGGTTTCCAACAATATGTTGGTGATAAGGAAGAATTAACTGTTAAAGAATTTGCTGAAGCTATGTTAAATGGAGCAAAACTTGCTTATAAAGCAGTTATGAGACCAGTAGAAGGAACAATTCTTACAGTTGTTCGTGAAGCAGCAGACTATGCGGATGTTTATGCTGAACAAAATCCTACATTAACGATTAATGAATATTTAGATGTTCTATGCAAAGAAGCACAGGCTTCCTTAGACCGTACTCCAGAACTACTTCCTATTCTAAAAGAAGCTAGAGTATGTGACTCTGGTGGAGCTGGATTACTTGCAATCTTCAATGGTTTTAGAGCATATATCGAAGGTTCACCAATTCAAGAAGCTAGTAGTACTACAGTTTCTAAAGAAAATGAAATGAAAGAAAGTGGTTATTGCACAGAATTCATTTTGAAATTATCTGATAGTGGTGTTCATTTATATAAAGAAGATCGTTTTAGAACTTCATTAAATAAATTAGGCCAAAACATGACAGTAATTCTAGATGATACATTACTAAAAGTAAGAGTATATACTGTTACTCCAGGTGAAGTATTAAATCTAGGTCAACGCTATGGTGAATTTGTAAAGATTCAAATTGATAACGTTGAAGAAGGTGTAAAACCATCTATTCTTGAACAAGAAGAAGAGAAAGAAGAAAAAGAGTTTGGCATTATTACAGTAGGATCTGGTGAAGGCTTAAAGAAATTATTCTTAGGTTATAGAGCAGATGTTGTTGTGACAGGTGGTCAAACAATGAATCCTTCTACTGAAGATTTCGTTAGTGCAATTAAGAAAGTAAATGCTCGTCATATCTTTATTCTTCCTAATAACTCAAATATCATCATGGCTGCTAGTCAAGCTGCTACAGTAACAGAAGATAAAGATATTATCGTATTACCTACTAAATCTGTTCCTCAAGGATTAGCTGCATGTATTAGCTTTAATCCAGAAGGTACAGTAGAAGAAAATACAAATGATATGAAAGCTGCTATTGAACATGTAAAGACAGGTTCAGTTACTTATGCAATCAAAGATACAACAGTAGATGGTCAAGAAATTCACGCTGGTGATTACATGGGTATCAAGGAAAAAGATATTGTCGCTATTCGTAAAGACAAAGTAGAAGCTACTTGCGAGCTAATTAAACAACTTTGTGATGAAGATAGTGAAATCATTACATTAATTCGTGGTGAAGACGCTACAGATGAAGAATTTGAAGCAATTCAAAACTTTATTGAAGAAAACTATGAAGTAGATATTGATGCTGAAGATGGTAAACAACCAGTTTATAGCTTTATCATTGGTGTTGAATAATACTAGATTATTTAAATATATATAGTATAATTTAATTGTAAAAAGCGGTGTACCCTACCATAAGTGGGAATGAAAAAAGCGGTGTACCCTACCATAAGTGGGAATGAAAAAAGCGGTGTACCCTACCACAAATGGGAATGAAAAAAGTGCCAGCCTATAGTTATTGGTTGGCTTTTTTATAAAGGAGATAATAGTTAATGTGGAGCCTAAAAGATAAAAATATGAAAATATATAATATTGATCATAGTTACACAGATTTTTTAAGCAAATATGATCAAAGAATACCAAGTGAGCATGATTATCATTCTAGACCTTTTATAGGAATTTTAATTTCTAACGAAAATATAGATTATGTTGTTTCTCTTACATCTCCAAAACCAAAACATTTAAAGATGAAAAATAATATTGATTTTTTAAAGATAGATGGAGGAAAACTGGGTGCAATTAACTTTAATAATATGTTTCCTATTATCGACAATCCAAGCTTATATATTGATGTTGTTGAGCAATATAAACAAAAAGATACTTTTACAAAAGAAGATGAACAATATTTGAACTTGTTAAATAATCAAGCTACTTGGATTAATAAAGAAGAAAATAAGAAGAAAATTTTGAAGAATGCTTCAAAATTGTATGATTTATATTCTAGTGGTAAACTAGCGAATTCTATTAAAAATAGATGCTGTGATTTTAAAAAATTAGAGAGTATTTATACTTTATATTCTATTTGATTAACTAATATTTGGTAATGTATAACATATTCTATTAAGCTATTTATGTTAAAATAGTGACATGCTTTTAAGTGATAAACGATTAAAATTGACACCTAAACAAAAGGAAGCGATGGAATTACTTCATCTAGAAGATACAGATAGTCTTCTTTCATATTATCCATTTCGTTATGAAATATTAGAAACTAAGCCTTTTTCAGAATGGAAAATTAAAGATAAAGTTACTGTAGAAGGACAAATTATAACTCCTGTTAAATCATGGCGTTTTGGACGAAATAAAACAGGTAGTAAGTTTGAAATCATGGTAGAAGATGAAGTGTTACTAGTGACATTATTTAATCGTCCTTGGGCAGATAAACAAATTCGTATGGATTCTATTATTACAATTAATGGCGTATATGAAGGAAAGAATAGGTTGACGGCTATTTCTTACTTTGCTCATCCATTAAAAGAAATTCCTACAGTTACACCTGTTTATGCACTTAAAGGGGATATTAAGCAAAAAACAATACGTAATAGTATTGAAAAAGTCTTAAAAGGATTAAAGGGTAATATTATTACAAGTATTCCATATTCTTTATTACATGATTATCAATTATTAGATAAAGAAGATGCACTAAATAAGATTCATTTTCCAGAAAGTAAAAGTGATATAGTTCAAGCATATCGAACTTTGAAATATGAAGAATTTTTGCGTTTTTTTGTTACTGTGCAATTACTAAGAAACCAAAATTCTGATGTCATCAAAAAAGAAGGTAAAAACATTGATGAACATAAAGTAGAAGAAGTTATGGATAATATGCCTTTTGTGCCAACGATTGATCAAGAAAAAGTAATACATGAGATTATTACAGACATGAAGAGTACAAAAGTCATGTATCGCTTAATTCAAGGTGATGTAGGATGTGGCAAAACTTTTGTTGCGGCAATGTCAGCATATGCATGTTTTCTAAGTGGTAAACAGACTGCTGTTCTAGCTCCAACAGAAATACTTGCTAAACAACATATTTCTTCAATGTCATTTTTAAAGCAATATGGCTTAAAAATAGAAGTCTTATATAGTGCTGAAAGTACAAAAGAAAAAAAAGAAATATTAGATAAACTAAAAAATCATGAAATAGATATTTTGATTGGTACACATAGTTTACTAGAAAAGAATGTTGTATTTGATGATTTGGGACTAGTTATCGTGGACGAACAACAACGATTTGGTGTTGAACAAAGAAAAGCATTAAAAGAAAAAGGGGAATCCGTAGATTTCCTATTGATGAGTGCTACTCCTATTCCTAGAACATTAGCTTCTACACTATATGGGGACATGGATATTAGTACGATAGAAACTTTACCTGCTGGTAGAAAAGAAGTTATTACAAAACTGATTGAAGAAAATAGTTTCCGTTCGGTATTAAATGAAATTGAAGACTTGTTAAAAGAAGGTCATCAAATCTATGTGATTTGTGCTTCTATTCAAGAAAGTGATTCTTTACCAATTAAAAATGTAGAAGATGTTGGTAAAGCACTAGAAAAATTATTTGTCAATCGTTATGAAGTTGGTGTATTACATGGAAAACTAGATTCAGAATCTAAACAAAATGTGATGCAAAAGTTTTATGATAATCAAATTCAAGTATTAGTTTCGACAACAGTTGTAGAAGTAGGGATGAATGTTGTAAATGCGACGGGTATGATTATTTACGATGCTGAACGTTTTGGCTTAAGTCAACTCCATCAATTACGTGGTCGTATACAAAGAGGTTCAAATCAAGGTCATTGTTATCTTTTGACTAGTTCTAAAGATGAAAAAGCATTAGAGAGACTTAATGTACTTGTTCATACAAACAATGGATTTGATATATCGTATGAAGATTTACGCTTAAGAGGGCCAGGTGATATACTTGGAACAAGGCAAAGTGGTGTACCTGATTTTGTGCTTGGTAACCCAATTACTGATACAAAGATTGTTGAGACTGCACGCAAAGATGCGATGAAAATCGTTGAACATCAAGATTTAGAAGAAAATCAATATTTAATAGAAGATATTGTAAGAAGAAATAAAAAACAAATTTCTTATATGGATTAAATGAGGTAGTTTATGGATATTATTGGTTGGTTAAAAAATCGTGGAATAAATGTTAAGAATGAAAAATTAATTAGACAAGCTTTTATGCATTCTTCTTATGCTAATGAACATAAAGAAGTTCATGATAATGAACGTTTAGAATTTATGGGAGATGCCGTACTACAACTATGGAGTAGTGATCATATTTTCCCACTTACTCCACCATTATCAGAAGGACAAATGACTCGTCTAAGAGCACAACTTGTATGCGAAAAAGCATTAGCGATGTATGGTAGAGATTTACACTTAAATGACTTCTTATTACTTGGTAGTGGTGAAGAAAAAACAGGTGGTAGAAATAAAGATGCGATTGTAGCTGACATGTTTGAAGCATTCTTAGGAGCACTATATTTAGATCAAGGAATGAGTGCTGTAGATAACATCTTAAATGAAGTGATTATTCCTTACTTAAAACATCCTGGTGAAGTACATGTGATTAAAGACTATAAGACGATATTACAAGAATATGTACAATCGGATAATCGTCGTACAGTGAAGTATCAACTTGTAAGTGAGAGTGGTCCTAGTAATGCGCCTACTTTTGTGATGAATGTTTTAGTGGATAACTTAGTGCTTGGTACAGGCAGTGGTTCAAGCAAAAAACAAGCAGAACAAAATGCCGCAAAAGATGCCTTTGAGAAAATGGTTCGTTAATAAAATATGAGTAAGAATTTGTATGAATTAATAGAAAAGGATGAATATCTAAAAGATAGTCCTTTGAAAGATGCTGAAATCACAAATTTATCTTTTTATAAACGAGATAATAAAATTTGTATGTGCATTCATATGCAGGGTTTATTATCTTGTGATTTATATAAGTATTTTGTGGAATATGCAGAGAATTTATTTGATAGTACATTTGATTTAACAGTGAACGCAGATCAAGCAGAAATTAGTCAGATTGAAACAAATAAATATTTTTCTTATTTTTATGACCACTTTGCTTTAAACTCAATATTTAAAGAAAGTTTACCAAAATTAGACACAAAGAATCATATATTAGAATTATTATTTCCTAATGAAATATCTTTAAATCAAGCGGAACAAGAATTGAGTCATCTAGAATCTTTATTAAGGAAAATTGGTTTAACAGAATTTTCTGTTAAATTACAATTACATATTCCTGATGATAATCCTACGATTGAAGAAGTGCCTGTGATTAAAATGAATAAGGCTACTCCTCAACAGGCAGCACCAGCTCAACCACAACAACAATTCAAAAGACGTTCTAAAGTGAAATTAGAAGAGTATACAAAAGTATCATTAAATGATGTGACAGACCAAATGCGTAACATTCAATTTGATGGTGAGATGTTTAAACAAGAAGACTTTGCGACTCGTTCTGGAATGGTCATTCAAACTTCAGCAGTATATGATGGCGATAACGCAATTAATATCAAACGTTTTGCTAAAAGTGATGAAGAAAAAGCAGCTTTATCTGAAGCAAAGGTTGGTGACTATTGTCGCTTCTATGGAGCTGTTTCATATGATCCATATTCAAAAGATATTGTTTTTAACGTTGAAGCAATTACAAAACTAGAAAAACCAAAAGTAGTTGATAACGCTCCAGAAAAACGTATTGAGTTCCATATGCATACAAACATGAGTGAAATGGATGGCGTGTGTGAAGCTGTAAGTATTGTGAAATATGCTTATAACTTAGGACATGAAGGTATTGTGATAACCGACCATGCGGATGTACAATCCTTTGTTAAAGCTTATAACACAGCTGCTTCACTTGCTAAAGGTAATCCGAATCGACCTTTTAAAGTTGGTTTAGGATGTGAAGTCAATCTTGCAGAAGATCGTTTAAATATTGTTTATAACATTAGTGATTTACCAATTAATGAAGTTGAATACATTGCTTTCGACTTAGAAACAACGGGCTTATCTTGTAAGTATGATCATATTATTGAATTTGGTGCAGTAAGAATTAAAGATGGTATGGTTACTGAACATAAACAAATGTTTATTAAGCCTCCAGTTTCTATTCCACCATTTATTGCCAATAAAACAAATATCACAAACGATATGGTTAAAAATGCTAAATCTTTTGCAGAAGCTTGTGATGAACTAGTTGATTGGATAGGGGATGCAGTGTTAGTTGCCCATAATGCGTCATTTGACTATAACTTCTTTAATGAAGAATTACGTCGTTTAGGTAAAGCACCATTAACGAATACGACAATCGATACTTTAGATATGTCTCGAGCAATCTTAAAAGAAAGAAAAGCATATCGTTTAGGCAATATCGCTAGAAATTATCATATTTCTTATGATGAAGAAGTTGCTCACCGTGCGGATTATGATGCGGAAGTATTAGGTGATGTATTCTTGTGCTTAATTAAAGATGCTGAAAAGATGGGTGCTAGAACTATTCGTGATATACAAGAAGTTATACAAGATGATGATGCCTTCAAAAAGGGACGTTCTAGCCATACAATCTTAGTTGCTAAAAATAAACAAGGTCTAAAAGACTTATATAAACTTGTTACGATGTCTAATACAAAGACTTTAGCTGTCTTTAGTAAATCAAGTAAAGAAGGCTCAGAAGTAGCAGCTGAAGCAAGAGTATTAAGAAGTGCTGTTAATGCCGTAAGAGAAAACTTACTCATTGGATCAAGTTGCCAAAACAATGAAGTATTTGAATTAGCTTGTAATGGGGATGATGCTCGTTTAGAAAAAGCAATGTCTTGGTATGACTATATTGAGTTACAACCTTTAAGTTGCTATACAACTTTTGTTGCGATGGGTAATGTACCAAATATGGACCGCTTAAAAACGGTACAAAAAAGAATCATTGCAATGGCTAAAAAACTAAATAAGCCAATTATTGCGGATAGTGATGCACATTATTGTACGAAGGAACAAAAGAAATTTAGAGATGTATATATCATGAGTCAAGGTGTAGGTGGTTCAATTCATCCACTCTATATTCGTAATGATATGTTACGTCATCGTACAAAGAATCCTGATCAACATATTCGTTTGACAGATGAGATGATTGAAGAATTTTCTTGGTTAGATGATGTAGATTTAGTACATCAAATGGTTATAGATAATCCTAAGAAGTTATTTGACCAATTAGAAAATATACGACCAGTTCCAGCAGGAACATTCCCACCAACAATTGAACACTCTGATGAAAAATTAAGAGAAATTTGTAATTCTACAGCGAAACGTATGTATGAATTTGAAGGGAAGATTCCTGATATCGTTACAGATCGTTTAAATGAAGAATTAGATAACATTATTCGTAATGGTTATGGTGTGCATTATTACATCGCTCACTTATTAGTAAAAAAGAGTAATGAAGATGGTTATGTTGTAGGTTCAAGAGGCTCAGTTGGTTCTAGTTTTACTGCAACAATGTCTGGTATTACTGAAGTTAATGCGTTAAAGCCACATTACTTATGTCCACATTGTCATTATTCTGAATGGATGGAAGATGCTTCAATTAGTTCGGGATTTGATTTGCCAGATAAGACTTGTCCTCATTGTGGCTCAACAATGAAAGGAAATGGACAAAATATTCCATTCCAAACATTCTTAGGATTTAATGCGGATAAAACACCTGATATTGACTTAAACTTCTCGAATGAATACCAAGCAAAAGCGCATGCGTTTATCAAAGAAGTATTTGGTGAAAAACATGCATTTAGAGCAGGTACAATCGGTACAGTCGCTGAAAAAACAGCATATGGATATGTACAAGGATATTGCGAAAAAATGGGTATCACTGACATGCGTTCTACAATGAAAGACTACTTAGCTAGTGGTTGTCAAAACGTAAAACGTACAACAGGACAACATCCTGGTGGTATTATCATTATTCCTGAAAACTATGATGCGGAAGATTTTACACCAGTACAATATCCAGCAAATGATCCTAACTCTGAGTGGATGACAACGCACTACGACTTCCATGATATTCATGATAACGTATTAAAATTTGATATCTTAGGTCACGTTGATCCTACAGCGATGAGAATGTTAACGAATATTTCTAAAACAGATCCTTTGACAATACCGATGAATGATCCTGAATCATTAAGTTTATTCTATGAAGATAATGCCTTAAAGGCTGATCCTCGTGTTTATAAGAAAGAAACAGGTGCTCTCGGTTTACCAGAATTTGGTACAAAAACAACGCGTCGAGTACTAGAAGAAACAAGACCTCACTTATTCTCAGATTTAGTTATTATTTCAGGTTTATCACATGGTACGGATGTATGGGCAGGTAACGCTGAAACATTAATTCAAAATGGTCATGCGTTAAGTGAAGTTATCGGATGTCGTGATGATATCATGACTTATCTGTTAAATAAAAAATTAGAACCAATTGATGCCTTTAGAATCATGGAAGATGTTCGTAAAGGTAAAGGTTTAAAAGAAGACCAAGAGAAAAAGATGAGAGAACATGATGTACCAGATTGGTATATTGATTCTTGTAAGAAGATTAAATACATGTTCCCAAAAGCTCATGCGGTCGCTTATGTTATGATGGCTGTTCGTTTAGCATGGTATAAAGTTCATGAGCCATGGAATTTCTATATCCAATATTTAACTTTACGATGTGATGCATATGATATTACCGTAATGTCTCGAGGCTTAGAAGCAGTAAGAGAAAGAATGTTTAATATTGATGAACGTTTAAAGAATAGGGAAACAGCTAGAGAAGTAACAAATAAAGAAAAGAGTTTATTCGATACTTTAGAAGTATGTGAAGAACTATATGCTCGTGGCTATAAGATTAGCAACGTTGACTTATATCGTAGTAAAGCAACAGAGTTTTGCTCGGATCCTGATGATAATCATGTCATCATTCCACCATTTGTTGTCATTGATGGCTTAGGAGCTAACGTAGCAAAAAGCGTAGAAGAAGCACGCAAACAAGGTGAATTCTTATCGAAAGAAGATTTGATTAAGAGAACACAATTATCTAGTACTTTAGTAAAGAAACTAGATGATCTTGGATGCTTGCAAGGATTACAAGAAAGTAATCAAATTTCTTTATTCTAATTTTGATGAAAATAGCGAAAATATCTTGCAAATAAGCTATTTTATGCTATATTGAAATTGTTTTAAAAGGAGTGCGAAAGCACTCCTTCATTTATGGAGGGATATGGAACAGATTGATCGCTTAAAAGAAATGCTTGTCCCTGTATTAGATTCATGTAGTGTGAAGTTATATGAAATGAAATGGTCTGGTACTGGGAAAAATCGTACTTTAGAAGTAGCTATCACAAAAACAGATGGTACGATGGATTTAGACACATGTGCATTGGTGAGTGAAAAAATATCAGAAGTATTAGATGCAGATTCTTCACTTAGTGATGCCTATACGTTAGAAGTATGTAGTCCAGGAGCTGAACGAGAGATACATGATTTAAATGAATTAAAGGATATGAAAGAACCATATGTCTACATTAAGTTTAAGAATCCTATTAATCAATTAAATGATGTGACAGGAACGATTGTTTCTTATTCTGATGACGTAATTCAATTAAGTTATCGTGTAAAACAAGCAACAAAAAAGATGGAGTTTACAGCTAGTGATATTAGTTTTATTCGTTTAGCTGTTAAGTTTTAAGGAGAAAATAAAAAAATGAAACTAAAGTATAAAGATTTAATTAAGGCATTAACTGCTATCGAAGATGAGCGTAATGTACCAGAATCAGTAATCTTAGAAGCTTTAAAAGAAGCTATGTCTAAAGCATATAAAAAAGATGCTGAATTATCTGATATTAGTGTAGAAACAGAAATTAATGAAAAGAAGGGTACAATTGATATTTATCAATTGTATACAGTAGTAAATGAAGAAGACATTGAAGATGATGAATTACAAATGTCTTTAGAAGATGCTCGTACAATTGATAAAAACGCACAACTTGGCGATACAGTACGTCGTGAAGTAGAAATCAGCACAATGAGTAGAGCTGCTGCTACTTTAGCTCGTAACGTGATTCGTCAAAAGATTCGTGAAGCTGAAAAAGTAGCGATTTATAATGAATACATTGACCAAAAAGATGAAATGGTTCTAGGTATTGTTGAATCTGTAAAAGAAAACTTTACTCTAGTAAACTTAGGTAAAACAATCGCTATCATGAAGAAACCTGGACAAATTCCTGGTGAAAGATTAGTAGAAGGTCAAAAACTAAGAGTTGTGATTACAGATGTAAACATAGAATCTAAAGGTTCTTCACAAGTAGTAGTTAGCCGTTCTGCTGAAATGTTAGTAAAACGTTTATTTGAAAAAGAAGTTCCTGAAATCTATCAAGGTGTAGTTGAAATTAAAGCAATTGCTCGTGATGCTGGTGAAAGAACAAAGATGGCTGTTGTAAGTCACAATGAAGAAATTGATCCTATTGGCGCATGTATTGGTCAAAGAGGCGCACGTGTTCAAGAAATCATTGAAGAATTACATGGTGAAAAGATTGATATCTTCTTATGGAGTGAAGATATTACTCAACTTGTAAAAAATGCTTTAGCTCCAGCTGTAGTAGAAGCTGTTTTACCTGATGAAGATGGTAAAGGTTTACTTGTAATTGTAAGCGACGATCAATTAAGCTTAGCAATTGGCCGTAAAGGAAAGAATGCTCGTCTAGCTGTTAAATTATGCGATAAGAAGATTGATATCAAGACTCGTGGCGAATTAGAAGAAATGGGTAAAGATTATGATGCTCTTATTGCTAAGGCTGAAGAATTACATGCTGAATACGAAAAAGAACTAGCTAAGAAGAGAGAAGAAAGAAAACAAGCTGAAGCAAAAGCTGATGAAGAAAAGAGAAAAGCTGCTGTTGCTGAATTAATTAAAAATAGACCTGCAACAGAAGAAGCTGATGATGAAGATTTAATGCCAGAAGAAATGAAAGAAGTTGTAAAAGACAAGATTTATACAGAAATGGCATTTAAAGAAGATGATCATGAAGAAGAAACAGTTGAAGCACCTGTACTAACTGAAGTAGTAGAAGAAACAGTTGAAGAAACAGTTGAAGAAGAACCTGTTGAAGAAGTTAAGGAAGAAGTAAGCGAAGAAGAAGTTGTTGAAGCTAAGCCAAAACGTAAAAAGGCTGACCTAGAAGCAATTGCTCAAAAGAATGATTATGTATCTGCATTTGAAAAATTTGCTAATACTTCTAAGCCAAAACAAGATAAGCCAAAACGTAAAAAGCGTAAGAGCGATGATGATGAAATCAAAGTTCGTAACAAAGATTTAGCTAGTCAATTACGTAAAGACTTAGATACTTCTAATGTTAAACCTGTATATACAGAAGAAGAATTAGAAGAAATCGAACGTCAAGAAATGCTTGAAGAAGAAAGCCAATACGATATTGACTACGATGAATACGAAGATTACTACAACGAAGAGGATAACTAATCATGCCTAAAAAGATACCGATGCGAAGATGCGTTGCAACACATGAACAATTACCAAAGAAAGAACTATTAAGAATTGTTCGTACACCTAGTGGAGATCTAGAAGTAGATGTTACAGGTAGAGCAAATGGCAGAGGTGCATATCTAAAAAAAGATGTAGCTGCAGTTGATGTAGCAATGAAAAATAAAGCATTAGAAAAATCTTTAGAAGTTAAAATTCCTGATGAATTCTACGATACAATTAAATCGTACATAAAGTAAAAAAGAATCTATAAGAAAGAAGGGATGCAAGATAAGATTCTGGTTCTTAAGAACCAATATAAATTTTGAAGAAAGGGAGGGTATATATGCCTAAAAAGAATACAAATCAAAAAGCAACTAATAAAAAGAATAATAACCATAATCGTAATAAGAATAATGGTAACAAGAATTCATTCGAAGCTCGTAATAAAGAACCTGAAGTAAAAGCAATTACATATAGTGAAGGTATTACAGTTGGTCAACTTGCTAAAAAGATTAAGCGTCAAGCAAGTGACATTATTAAAGTACTATTCTTAGAAGGTAAGATGGTCACAATTAATAGTGCACTTGATGATGATATGGTTGAAACTGTATGTATCACATATGAAATTGAGCCAACAAAGGTAGAAGAAAAGGATGAAGATAGCTTAGAGGATGAAGACTTAGATAATCCTGAAAACTTATCTGAACGTCCTCCAGTTGTTACAATCATGGGACACGTTGACCATGGTAAAACTACACTACTTGACTCTATTCGTAAAACAAAAGTCGTAGAAGGTGAAGCTGGTGGTATTACACAAGCAATTGGTGCTTACCAAATTAAAGTAAATGGCCGTAAAGTAACATTCTTAGATACTCCAGGTCACGAAGCTTTTACAGCAATGCGTGCTAGAGGAGCTAAGGTAACAGATATTGCGGTTATTGTTGTCGCAGCAGATGATGGTGTAATGCCTCAAACAGAAGAAGCGATTGACCATGCTAAAGCTGCTAAAGTACCAATGATTATTGCCGTAAATAAGATTGATAAACCTACAGCAAACCCAGACCGTGTTAAAAGCGAACTAGCAGAACATGGTATTATGCCTGAAGAATGGGGTGGAGATACAATCTTCGTAAATACTTCAGCAAAAAAAGGCGAAGGTATTCAAGACTTACTTGAAACAATTCTTACTGTAGCCGATGTACAAGAATTAAAAGCTAACGCAAAACGTTTAGCAACAGGTACTGTTATTGAAGCAAAGCTTGATAAAGGTAGAGGACCAGTTGCGACATTACTTGTACAAAATGGTACTTTAAAACAAGGTGAACCAATTGTCGTTGGTACATGTTTTGGTAAGATTCGTCGTATGACTGATGAAGATGGTAAAGAATTAAAAGTTGCTGGACCAAGCTCTCCTGTTGAAATTATTGGTTTAAATGATGTTCCTGAAGCAGGTGACTTATTCAAAGCATTCGATAATGAAAAAGAAGCTAGAGCATTAGCGGATAGAAGAATGCGTAAGAAGATTGAACAACAAAGAAATAGAACAAGCGCAATGAGTCTAGAAGACTTATCACGTGAAATTGAAGCAGGTGAAATACAAGAAATTCCTGTAATCATTAAAGCAGACGTACAAGGTAGTGCTGAAGCTGTTAAATCTTCTATGGAAAAACTTGATGTTAAGGGTGTTAAAGTGAATGTTATTCACGCTACAGCTGGAGCAATCACAGAATCAGATATTATGTTAGCAGACGCTTCTAAAGCGATGATTATTGGATTCAATGTTAGACCTGATGCAAATATTCGTCGTAAAGCAGAAGAAGCAGGTGTATCCATCCGTTTACATGACATTATCTATAAAGCAACAGAAGAAATGGAAAATGCCATGAAGGGTATGCTAGCTCCTGTTTATACAGAAGTTGTTATTGGACAAGCTGAAATTAGAGAAACTTATAAAGTATCTAAGGTTGGTACAATTGGTGGATGTATGGTTACAGATGGTAAACTTGTTCATCATTGTGGTGTAAGACTAGTCCGTGAAGGTGTTGTTATTTATACAGGTAAACTAGGATCATTAAAACGTTTCAAAGATGATGCTAAGGAAGTAAGTTCAGGATTTGAATGTGGTATTACTATCGAAAACTATAACGATATCAAAGTTGGTGATATCATCGAAGCATACCAAGAAAAAGAAGTTCCTGCAGAGGCTTAATATGACAAGTGTTAAAGTAAAAAGACTAGAAGGTATTATCCGTAAGAATATTACAGATATTATCCAATTCTCTTTAAAAGATCCTAATGTAGGATTTGTAACAATTACAGACGTTCGTATTTCTAATGATCATAGTTATGCGACAGTATATTGTTCTTTCTTAGGAAAAGATGAAAGAGCGCAAGCTGGCTTAAAAGCATTAAATCGTGCGAAAGGATTTATTCGTACAGAATTAAGTCAACGTTTAGATATTCGTCGTACTCCTGAACTTCGTTTTGAGATTGATAAAGCGATGGAACATGGTAGACATATCGATGATATTATTGCGGAAATTCATCGCCAAGAAGAAAATAAAGATTAATGATTAAAGTGCTCATATTCATGATGAATAGGGCACTTTTTATATGTTTTTAAATAAAAGTTAAGCGTTATCAAATATTTGAGAGGTTGAGTGCTGTTTTTAACGATAGTATAATTACTATGTATGTCAAAATTAGGAAAATTATTAAATAACTATGTTTTTAACATAGGATTAATTGTTACGATAGCAGTACTTGTATTATGGTTAACATTAAAAGATAACCCAACAGATATGATTGCCGTCATTCAAAATGCAAATCATATGTGGTTTATTGTGGTCATTTTAATCGTCTTAGCAAATCGTGTCATGGTAGGAATTGCTTTGACGATTGAATGTCGCTTGAGTAATCCAGAGTATAAATATCGATATGGAATTATCAATGCATTTGTAGGAGACTTTTTTAACAACATTACACCTAGTGCTAGCGGAGGACAATTTGTACAGGTATATATTTTTAGAAAACAAGGTGTACCAATTAGTAGCTCAGCAAGTGTATTATGGATGGATTTCATCATCTATCAAACAACAATGGTTGTAACGGTATTTATTTTAGTATTATTACGTTTACCAATGTTCTATAGTAAATATTCTTCTTTCTTTATTATTGTTGTGTTTGCTTTTATTGTAAATGCGGCAGTTATTTTAGGCTTATGGGCTTTAGTTCGTTTTCCTAAGTTTTATACATGGTTAATGACAAAAGGAATAGAAATAGGACATAAATTAAAACTTGTAAAAGACAAAGAAAAGACATTAGAAGGACTAAAGAAACAATTAGATCGTTTCGCTAGTGAAGTGACGGTTATTCGCGAACATAAAGAAATGATTCCTAAAGTTGTCGCATTAAATTTAGTTCGCTTAATTTTATATTATTCGATTCCTTTCTTTATTGCTTTAGCACTAAAGATTACAGTGAATTTTGCAACATTAATTAATGTCATTGCTTTAAGCTCGTTTGTTTCATTAGTAAATGCTTTTATTCCTTCTCCTGGTAGTTCAGGTGGTACAGAAGCTTCATTTATCTTAATGTTTTCAACGATTTTTGGTAAAACAAACGCTAGTCCAATTATGATTGTATGGCGTTTTGCAACATACTATATCATGTTAGTAATAGGGGGACTTGTTTTCTTATATGCTAAAACAAGAAAAGATGTTCCTATGCAAGAGGAGTAATAAAAATGCGTATAGGTTTATTTACAGATACATATCCACCACAAATTAATGGTGTAGCTAATAGTACAAGAATATTACGTGATGAGTTAGAAAAACATGGTCACGAAGTATATGTTTTTGCCCCAAAAAAGATTGGCTCTTCGGAGTGGAGTAAAGATCATAAAATCTATTATTTATCTGGTGTAGAGCTTAAATTTTTATATGGCTATGTGATGACTTCACCACTTCATTTAAAAGCGATGAGTGAAGTTAAACATCTTCATTTAGATGTCATTCATGCACAAACTGAATTTGGTGTAGGGATACTAGCAAGAATGTGTGCAAGTCAATATAACATTCCTCTTGTTAGTACATACCATACAACTTACGAAGATTATACACACTATGTAAATTTCATTAAGTCAAATAAAGTAGACTCAGTAGCGAAAAAAGCTGTAGCACATTTATCTAAAATGTATGGTGATACTTCACAAGCTGTTATTGCACCAAGCTCAAAGACAAAAGATTTATTAGAAAAATATCATGTTCGTTCAGATATCTTTGTTGTACCTACTGGTTTACCTTTAGATAAGTTCTCGCCTGACTTTACCGATGCAAGTAAAACACAAACGATTCATCAAGAGTTTGGTTTTACACGTGGTGATAAAATCATTGTTTATGTTGGTCGTATTGCAGAAGAAAAGGCATTAGATTTAGTAATTGATGGCTTTGTAGAATTACATCAATCAACGACTAAAATTAAGTTATTAGTTGTAGGGGATGGGCCAGATAGAGAAAAACTACAAGACTATGCTAAGCAAAAAGGCATTAGTGATACAGTTTTATTTGCTGGACCTAGACCAAGTGAAGAAATAGCAGATTATTATCGTGCTAGTGATGCTTTTGTTTCTGCTAGTTTATCAGAAACACAAGGAATGACCTTTATTGAAGCATTATCTAGTGGTCTACCATTATTTGCTAGAAAAGATGAAGTTTTAAATGATTTATTAATTGATGGTAAAACTGGGTGGTATTTTGAAGATGCAAGTTCTTTAGCAAATGCCTTGTTAAAATTTAATGATTTAAGTAATGAAGAATTAAAAGATATTAGAAATGAATGTCTTGAAAAAGTACATCCTTATAGTTCAGAAGTATTTTATGAACGAGCTTTAAAAGTCTATGAGTACGCTATTGAAGCATATGAGAATATTTCTGTAATTGATGATGTCATTGTTAAAGATGATAGTGTACAAATCTTTATTCATTCTTTATCAAAGGAAGAAAAAAGATTAACGATTTCATTAGATGATTATTGTAACTATGGCTTAAGAAAAGGTGGTAGGATTACTGAATCTAAAATTAGTGAACTTGAAAGTCGTGAAGAAAGACTTAACGCATATGATTCTTGTATTAGAAAACTTGCGGTAAAAGATCGTACAAGAAAAGAAATGTATGATTGGTTAACGAAAAACTTTAAGTTAGATATAGAAACAATCAACGAAATGATTGAAACCTTAGAAACTAAAGGGTATATCAATGATCGTAGATATTGTGATACAGCAATTAATTCAATGCGTTGTGCTTTATTTGGTGAAGAAAAGATTACTCGAGATTTACGCAAAAAAGGTATTTCTTTAGAAATGATAGAAGAAGCTTTAAATGCTTTACCAAATGAAGAATTAGACCATGCAAAAGCATATGCGGATAAATTACAATTAACCATTCGTGATGAATCTGTACGCATGAAAAAAGAAAAGATTAGACAAAAGTTATATCAACGTGGTTATAAGAATGATGTAATTGAAATTGTATTACAAAACTTAGATTTAGCTGTTGATGAATTGAAACAATTAGACAATTGTCGTAAATGTGCACAAAAAGCGAGAAAGAGATATGAAAAGAAGTATTCTGGAAGTGAACTTAGAAATACAATCTATCGCTATTGTGCAGCTAAAGGATATGAAAGTTCTGATATTTATGCAATATTAGACGAAATGGAGTGGGCCGATGACTAAAATAAATGAATTTAAAGAAAAAGAAAGATATACACTTCCCTTATTAATTAAAAATTGTACAAAAGGAACAACACAAAAAGGTGCTCCATATTTAAATTTAGTTTTACAAGATAGTACAGGAACAATTGATGGAAAGTTATGGGATGTTAAGAGTGGTGATGAAGAAGCGGCTGTTGTTGGCCAAGTTGTACAAGTAAATTGCGAAGTACTTTTATATAACAAAGCACTACAACTAAGAGTAAATAGCTTAACACCATTAGATCAAAATACATTAAATATGTCTGACTATTTACAAACAAGTCATTACTCTGAACAAGTATTAAGAAATGAAATCTTTAATTTAATGGATACCATCCAAAACCAAAACTTAAAGATACTTGTCAAAGAAATGTTTAAAAAGGTGGATGCTAAGTTTTTTGTATATCCTGCCGCAAGTAAGATTCATCATGGATATGTTGGTGGCTTAGCTGAACATACATTAGGCATGGCTAATACAGCAAAAGCTTTATGTACACTTTATCCTACATTAAATTATGACTTACTTGTTTCAGGAGTATTAGTTCATGATATGGGTAAAACAGTAGAACTTGGTGGTTTAATTGGTGGCGAATATAGTACAGAAGGTAAATTAATTGGGCATATTAGTATATGTCATGGTTGGCTAATGGAAGTCGCAAAAGAAAATCACTTAGAAGATAATGAAGAAACAGTATTGTTGCGCCATATGATTTTAAGTCACCATGGTAAATATGAATTTGGTTCTCCAGTTCTTCCAGAGCTATTAGAAGCAGAAATATTAAGTTTTATTGATAATATTGACGCAAGAATTAATACACTCAATCAAGCACTTTCTCAAGTAAAACCAGGAGAATGGACAAGTAAGTTATTTGCCTTAGAAGGTAGACAATTCTATAAACCAAAAATATAGGTGATGTTATGGATATAAAATTAGGAATCGTTAAAACAACACATAAAGTATTATCTCTTTTTGGCAGAGGTGGTTCTTTACCAGGTAGTGTAGCGCTAGCGTTAGATAAAGATTTTATCAAACGTTTTAAGATGCCCAAAATTGTTATTTTGGTTACTGGTACAAATGGCAAAACAACGACAAGTAATTTGATTGCTGAAAGCTTAAGAGCTTCAGGATTAAAAGTAATTAATAATCATCGTGGAGATAATTTAAATGTAGGTATTGCAACATTACTAGCAACAAGTGCTGATGCTAATTACGAAATCCATGCGGATGCGATGGTCATTGAAGTAGATGAGTTAACATTATATAGACAATTTGATAACTTACATCCTACACATTTAGTTGTCACAAATTTCTTCCGTGATCAATTAGATCGAGCAGGAGAAATGGAAACCATCATTCGTAAGATTATGGCTGTCACAAAAGATTTTACAGGGACATTAATCTTAAATGGTGATGATCCAAATGTATTAAGACTAAAAGAAAATGCCTCTAATGCAAAATCACTACTATTTTCTATTGCGAAAAATGAAGATAGTCAATTAGAAACTGATGAAGCAAGTGAAGGAAAGTTCTGCCCAAGATGTGGTAATAGATTACATTATGAATATTATCAATATTCTCATATTGGTAGATTTATTTGTCCTAATGATCATTATGGTGAAATTAGCCCAAGTGTATTAGTAGAAAAGATTGATAAAGAAAATCATACTTTTACAGTAGACAAGAAAGAATATCATTCCTTTATTAACGCCATTTATGCAATATACAACTGTGCATGTGTTTTAACTGTAATGAAATCCTTAAATTTAGATTATGCAAATGCGGATAAAGTATTTGCGACATATAAATTAAAAGAAGGAAGAAATGAAACTTTTAATTTATCTAAGCCATGCGTAATTAATCTAATTAAAAATCCTACTGGTGCAAATGAAGTCATGAAAGAGATTAATTCTCATCATGAAGAAAAGAATATTTGTATTTTCTTAAATGATAACGATCAAGATGGTCATGATGTTTCATGGATTTGGGATGCGCATTTTGAGCGCTTAAACGAAGCGAATATACATGAAATTGTATGTAGTGGTTTAAGAGCATATGATATTGCACTAAGACTAAAATATGAAGGATTAGAAGACAAAATCAAAGTGATTGAAGATAGCCATCAAGCAATCCATTATCTAAATGAAGCAAATATGAATAGTTATGTTATGTGTACTTATACAGCGTTACATGCAACACGTGCAATATTAAGAAAAGAGGAAAAGTAATATGGATCTAAAAATATTATGGATGTATAACGATTTAATGGATCTATATGGAGACAAAGGGAATATTCAAGTTCTTAAAACACGTGCTGAAAAAAGAAATATAGATGTAACCGTTAAAACATGTACATTAAATGAAGAAGTTCATATTGATGATTATGATTTGTTCTTTTTAGGTGGTGGCGCTGACTATGAACAAAACTTAATTTTTGAAGATTTGTTAAAACGTAAAGAAGATATTCGAGAGGCTTTAGCGCATCACACAGCTTTTTTACTCATTTGTGGTGGATACCAATTGTTTGGTCAATATTATCTTGATCAAGATGGTAAAAAGATAGAAGGCCTAAATATTTTTGATTATTATACAGAAAGTACAGATAGAGATCATCGTTGTATAGGAAATATTGTTGTAGAAACAACAATTAACAATGAAACATTTAAAATCGTAGGATTTGAAAATCATGGTGGTCAAACTAAGAACGTTTCTAGTCCTCTAGGGAAAGTATTATCAGGTCATGGTAATACATATAACGATGGTACAGAAGGTTTTATGAATGATGATGTCATTGCGACATATATGCATGGACCATTACTTCCTAAAAACCCAAAAGTCGCAGATATTTTACTTGAGAGAGCATTAATGAAAAGACAAGGTCATGTTGAACTAGAAGAATTAGATGATACATTAGAAAATAAAGCTCGTGAAGTGATGATAAATCGCTTATTAAAGAAATAGTTATGTCCATTGTAGTTATACCAGATAGTTTCAAAGGAAGTATGACTTCTCAAGAAGTAACAAATATTATCACAAATGTATTAAAAGAATACACAAATGAACAAGTAATAGGTTTACCTATCGCAGATGGTGGTGAAGGAAGTGTGGATTGTATTCTTCAAATTAAAAAAGGAAAGAAGAAAACGATTCAAGTTCATTCACCAGATCAAAGAATCATTGATGCTAGTTACGGTATTTTAGAAGATTCAACAGCGATTATTGAAATTGCTGAAAGTAGTGGACTAACTAAACAAGTTGGCTTACATCCTTTAACAAGTAATACATATGGCTTTGGTGAACTCATATTAGACGCATTAAACGAAGGGTGTCGAAACTTTTATTTATGCTTAGGCGGTAGTGCTACTACCGATTGTGGTGTTGGTATGGCTAGTGCTTTAGGCGTAAAATTTTATGATGAATATCACCATGCTTTTGTGCCAACAGGGGAGTCATTAAGTAAAGTAAGTAAGATTGATTTATCTACTATAGATCAAAGAGTTTTATATTCTACTTTTACGATTCTTACAGATGTGACTAATCCATTATTTGGTAAACAAGGAGCTGCGTATATTTATGGCCCACAAAAGGGTGCAACAAGTCAAGATATTTGTATCTTAGATCAAGGTCTAGAACATATAGCAAAAATCATGCAAAGAGATTGTTATTGTTGTACAAAAATTAAAGGAGCTGGTGCTGCAGGTGGTGCAGGACTAGGGTGTGTTGCTTTTCTTGGAGGCCACATTACTAGTGGAATAGAAGGATTTCTACAACTTGTTCATTTTGATGAGTATATGAAAGACTGTCATCTCGTTATTACAGGTGAAGGTTCATTAGATGAACAAAGTCTAATGGGAAAAGTATTAAGTGGTATAAAAGCACATAGTTGTCATAATCCTATAGTTTCTTTTTGTGGGATATGTAAATTGTCTAAAGATGTGCTAGAAGAAAAACAGATAGAAGTCGTAGAAATTAGTAAAGGAATCGATAAACAAGAATCGATTACAAATGGTAAGTATTATCTAGAAAAAGCAGTACAAGACTATATAAAAAGCAATCCTTCAAGATTGCTTAGTGAGTAATTGTTTCTAGAACTGTATCTAAATCAATCGCTTCTGTTGTAGGATGTAATTCTATTGTATTATCTCCATTATATCTAGGAATGATATGGATATGCATGTGGTCTACAGATTGGCCAGCAGCTTCTTTACAATTGCTTAAGATATTACAACCGTCAGCGTTTAAATTAGTGACAACTTGTTTAGATAGCTTGAATACAACATTCATGACTCTAGAAGAAGTTTCTTCATCTGCTTCTAATAAGCTTGTTACATGCTTTTTAGGCATCACAACAGTATGACCTTTACTAAGGGGATTAATATCTAAGATAGCTAATACATCATCATCTTCATATACAACTTTACTAGGGATAGTATGATCTACAATACTACAAAATACACACATAATAGTTCCTCCAATTTATATTTCTATTATAGCAAAATGCATATAAATGGTGTAAAAGAAGAACTATGTTATAATCTTTAGGGAAAACGAAAATGAAAAAAGTAAATAGTGCAAAAAGAGTAACTTCAACCGCTAGAGCAAATGGTCTGTATAACTTAGAATTAAGAAAAAAGGGACCTAGATTCTCTATTGTTACAGATAAGAAAAAAGAAAATAGTCGTAATGCTTGCCGTAAAAGCAAACATGGAAAGATATAGAAAGAGGATTATATGAAAATTGTAGTGAATTATTTAAATGGAGAAATCTTCCAACATTTTGGACAAACACCAGAATTTAAAATCTATGAAGTGGAAGATGGTAAGGTAGTAGATTCTTATGTTATCTCTGCTGATCCTGAAGGACATCGTGCATTAGGTAAACAAATCGTTACTTTAAAAGCTGATGTAGTTATTTGTGGAAGCTTAGGTATTCCAATGCTAGAAATCTTAGAAAGTGCTGGAATTAAAGTGTGTGGTAATGTTTCTGGTAACGCAGATGAAGCAGTACAAGCATACTTAAATGGTACTCTTGTTTCTTCTACAGAAGCTCATAGTTGTGGATGTGGCCACTAAAATCATTATGTAATAGACAACTTAGGTTGTCTTTTTTTTAACCGAATTTTAACCTTCTTTTAGTCAATGATTAATCTTTTTTTAACTAATGGTTAAACTCAAGAAAATACAATAAGTAACATAAAAGGAGGAAGAAATTTATGAGAGAGGAATTTAAAACTGCAATACAGGGATTTGCAATGGCTTTAGCAGATAGTGTGCCAGGAGTTTCTGGAGGTACAGTTGCGTTTGTGTTAGGTTTTTATGAACAATTCATAAATTCTTTAAATGCTTTGATAACAAGAAAATCAGATAAAAATGGTGCAATTATTTTTCTAGTTAAGTTAGGCATTGGTTGGACTGTAGGTATGGGTATATCATCGCTAATTTTATCTAATGTATTTGAAACACATATTTATCAAGCTAGCTCACTATTTATTGGTTTTACAATTTATGCAATTCCATTAATTATTAAAGAAGAAAGGGAAAATATCAAAGGAAAATATAAATATCTGTTTTATACATTGATTGGTATAGCAATCGTGACACTTATTACTTATTTGAATCCTCAAAATGGAAGTGGTCCAAATATTGATATAACGTGTTTAAATATTACCTTAGGTTTATATGTATTTGTAGCTGGTATGATTGCAATATCAGCAATGATTCTACCAGGAATATCAGGATCAACATTGTTATTGATATTTGGACTTTATGTGCCAATTATTACGAGCATTAAGGAAACATTGCACTTTAATTTTATCTATATACCAGTGCTATTTGTATTTGGTATGGGGGTTTTAACGGGTATCACTCTTATTATCAAAATTGTGAAAAAAGCATTAGAAAAATATAGAGCACAAACTATTTATTTGATTATTGGGCTAATGATTGGTTCAATTTATGCAATAGCGATGGGTCCAACAACTTTAAAAATTCCTCAATCACCTTTATCGCTACATACATTTGATATTTTATGGTTTGTGATTGGTGGAATTGTAATTTTAGGTATGGAATTCATGAAAAGAAACATGGAAAATAAATAGTATAAATATGAGGTGATTAAAATGACAAAGATTTTAATTGTTGAAGATGAAAAAGAAATGGCTTCTTTTATTACTCTAGAATTAAATCATGAAGGATATGAAGTAGATATTTGTTATGATGGAGAGCATGGGTTAAATAATGCGTTAAATTTAGAGTATGACATTATTCTTTTAGATATCATGCTTCCAATAATGAATGGTATGGAAATGTGTAGAAGATTAAGAATGAAAAAGGATACCCCTATAATTATGCTCACGGCTAAAGGAGATATAACGGATAAAGTAAGTGGCTTAGATATTGGTGCAGACGATTATCTAACAAAGCCTTTTGAAATAGAAGAATTATTAGCTAGAATTAGAGTTATCCTAAGAAGAAAAGCGAAAAAGATTGAACATGATAAAATGATTCAAGTAGCTGATTTAAAGCTAGATTTAGAGAAAAAACAAGTATCAAGAGCGGGTAAAAATATTGAACTAACTAAAAAAGAATATGAATTACTAGAATATTTGATGCGTAATAATGGAATTGTCATTTCTAGAGAAAAAATAATTGAATCTGTATGGGATTATGATTTTGTTGGTGATACGAAAATCGTAGATGTTTTTATCAGATACTTAAGAAGTAAGATTGATGATGATTATGAAAAGAAATTAATCAATACAGTAAGAGGATTTGGTTATGTTATTCAAGAATAAAGTAACTAGTATAAAAAATAAGTATCTTCAAAAAAATAGTTTAACAACTAAATTTAGTTTGTACTATGGAATATTATTGATTGTTATTTTAGCTTTAGCACTTAGTGCTGGAATAGTAGGAGTATTATTTTATTTAAAACTAGGAATATATGATGTGGAAGAATTTCTTGAAATATTAATACATACATCGATTATAGCCTTTGGAATAGGGGGCTTATTGATTATCATTATTAGTCCAATTTTAAGTAAGAAAATATTAGAACCTCTAGCTCAAATTACACAAGCTGAACAAGAAATTAGTGTAGAAAAATTAGATAAAAGAATTAATTATTTAGGTGAAGATTTAGAACTAAAAATATTATCTGATTCATTTGATAAGATGATAGAAAGATTAGAAATATCCTTTAATAAACAAAATCAATTTATATCTGATGTATCCCATGAATTAAAGACACCGATAGCGGTAATATCGGGTTATGCGAATTTACTTGATCGTTGGGGAAAAGAGGATAAAGAAACGCTAGATAAGTCAATTCAAGCAATAAAAAATGAAACGAAGAATATGAACAATCTAGTTTCTAAACTTTTGTATATTGTTAAAATTGATGCAGGTAAAGTATGCACAAAGAAATCCCTAATTAATGTGCAAGACTTAATTCAAGAAATTATAGAAGAAAGTACATTATTAGAAACTAGTCGCAATATCTATAGTAGTCACAATGAAAAGTGTTTTATTGAAGCAGATGAAAGTAATGTGAAAGAGCTCATTAGAATATTTGTAGATAATGCAATTAAATATACTAAACCAAATGGAAATATTGATTTATATTCTAAAAAAGAAAATGGAAAAATATACATTAATATAAAAGATGATGGAATAGGTATATCAAGTGAAGAACAAGAAAATATATTTGATCGATTCTATAGAGTAGATAAATCTAGGAGTAAAGAAACAGGTGGAGTAGGACTTGGTTTATCGATTGCTAAATCAATTGCAAACATAAATCATGCTGAAATTAAATTAAAAAGTAAGTTAGATGAAGGATCAGAATTTTCAATCATATTTGAAGAAGTGGAGCGTGAATAAACATGAACTGTATTTGTTTTTTACTACAAGGCATAAAGACAGAATTTTCTAATAATTTAGAAGAAATACTTGGTAAAGATAATTTGGATTCAAAATTGAAAACCACAACAAAAGTGTTTGTATTACCAATAGTAGATTTAGTAGTTCTCTTATCTACAAAGGTACAAACAGAAATTGAAAATTGGGTTATAATTTCATAGAATTTAGTCTAAAGTGCAAAAATTTGCACTTTTTTTGTAGAAAAAAAGTATCTTTAAGAATTTATATTTTGTATTAGAATAGAATTTCTTAAGGAGGTACAAATGGAAAATACAGTTAATGAGCAATATAAAAAAATGACAGAAACACCTGTCGCTAAACTCGTACTAATGTTAGGGATTCCAACGATCATTAGTATGTTAGTCACAAATATTTATAACATGGCAGATACTTACTTTGTTGGTACTCTTGGCACAAGTGCTAGTGGTGCTACAGGAATCGTATTCGGTCTAATGTCAGTACTACAAGCATTTGGATTTATGTTTGGTCATGGTGCTGGAAGTAATATATCAAGAAAGCTAGGTTCTCATGATATTGAAAGTGCTAGAGAATACGCTTCTACAAGTTTCTATGGTTCAATCGTAGCAGGAATCATTGTTATGATTATTGGTTTAGTATTTATGAATCCTGTTATGTATTTATTTGGTAGTACAGAAACGATTCTTCCTTATGCTAGAACATATGCATTTTATATTTTAATTGCAGGGCCTGCATTAACTTCTTCATGTGTAATGAATAATATCTTACGTTATGAAGGAAAAGCATTTTATGCAATGATCGGTCTAACTTCTGGTGGAATATTAAATATGTTTATGGACGCATTATTTGTAAATGTATTTCATATGGGAATAGCTGGAGCAGGACTTGCTACAGCGATATCACAATATATTAGTTGGTTTATCTTATTAATTCCTTATTTACAAGGTAAAACACAAAGCCAGTTTGGTTTTAAATACATTACAAAAGATATTCATGTGTTTAATTCAATTATCTCAGTTGGTAGTCCTTCTCTTGCTCGTCAAGGATTAAATTCAATTAGTACAATGGTATTAAATTCTTGTGCTGGTGTATATGGTGATGCGGCTATTGCGGCGATATCTATTGTTAGTAGAATCTGTAATTTCTTATTCTGTGTCGCAACAGGTATTGGTCAAGGCTTTCAACCAGTTAGTGCGTTTAATTATGGAGCAGGAATATATAGTCGTGTAAAGAAAGGTTTTATTGTAACTTTTGTAATGGGGCTTGCAATGATGGCAATCTTAGGATTATTTGGATATATGAATGCAAGTAACTTAGTTAAGATATTTAGAGATGATATAGAAGTTATACAAATAGGGGAGAAAGCGTTACGGTATCAATGTTTAGGATTATGGTTAATGCCAATAACACTCTATGGAAATATGTTATTTCAATCCATTGGTAAAGCTAGATCTGCTTTATTTCTAGCGTGTCTAAGAAGTGGTATTGTATTAATCCCAGTTTTATTACTATTAACGAATTTATATGGATTATTTGGCTTAGAAATAGCACAAGCATTATCCGAAGCAATATCGTCCATTATTACATTACCGTTTATAATTATCTTCCTTAAAAATTTACCGATAGATGATTGTAGATAAAAAGAAATAGAATTTAATCAATAAAAAATGGATAGACCACATATTGATCTATCCATTTAATTTACTTGTTTATTGAATTAGTCTTGAACTAATGCTTCAGGATTGTTTTCACTAATTGCATTATATAGGTTGATGTCATAAACATGGAAATTATATTTCTTGAAGAAATATGTAATTGCATCATCTTCTACAGCATCTAAGCTACTAATACTACTCTTGAATTCATCTTTGAAGTTATTTGCATCTGTTTCATCAACGTGAATTAAATATGTTGTTCCACTTGTTGAACTAGTTACTTTAGCCCATCCATCATCGGAAGAATTACTTCTAATA
>CAVCUC010000008.1:0-16134 GCA_963605225.1 bacterium | reverse complement strand
CTTCTAATAATTGCTAATGCTTCAGAATCATAATCTGTAGTTTCGATTGTAACAATTTCTGATGAACCATCTTTACTACTTTCATATTCTGTAGCAGCTTCACTAGCTGTCATACTACCATCATTTAATGCACTTAATGCACTATCAGCTTTTTCTTCTTCAGTGAAAGAAAGGATAGTTGCTTGAACTGGTGTATATTCTAGAACTAATGCATCAAATTCATCATCGATATATTTGTTTGTTAATTCGCCAGTTTGTAAGCTAGTAATATATGTTTCTTTATATTCATCTTCTGTTAAGTTATTAGCTTCTAACATTGAAGTGAATTGATCACCATAATAACTTTTGTACATTTCAACAATACTATCAGCTTGTTCCTTCATGTCATCAGTAACTTCAATTTCGTTATTAGCGATAACGTGTTTTGCATCTGTTACAGCTTGTGTATAACCGTAACTTGCAAATAGGGTAGAATAAACTTCACCTTTAGTGATTGTTGTATTACCAACTTTCATCACTGCTGTAGATTTGTCTTTTAAACTAGCTGTTGCATCAGAACATCCTGCAATTGTAGATAAAGCTAACAAAGATGATGCAAGTAAAACGATATTTTTATTTTTCATAATCTTGATCTCCTTATTCCTCAATTCCATAATATGTCTTTAATGCAGACTCAAGTGTTGTGTTATCACCAAAATCCATACCTAATTCTTCTGCTTTAGCAAAGATTGCTTTTGGTGTGATTGTTGTATCAGAAGATAATAAACTTTCATAAGGATCAGTTGTTTCTGTGATTGTTTCTACTGTAGGAGTAGGGGATGCACTTGGGTCAGCTGTTGCTTCAGCACTTGCACTAGGTGTAGGAGCTGCTGTTTCAACAGGTGAATTTACAAATTCATCTAATGTATCTACGCTAGCAGAATCACATTTGATACGGAAGAAACCAAAGTTAGAAGAATATACCCAATCGCTTGTTTCTCCTTCTTTTAGACTTAATGCTGCTTCTAAGAATGCACTATCTAAGTTAGAAGTATTTTTATCGATTGTTCCAAGTCTTCCTCCGCTACTAGCAGTACTAGAATCTTCAGAATATTCACTAGCTACTACAGAGAAGCTTTGACCACTAGCTAATGCATCATCAACTTTTTGCATACGGCTTGATTCATCTTCATTTGCTGTAGCACTCTTTTCACTATCTTCACTGAATTGAACTAGGATATAAGAGATATGTCTAATTTGTAAATCATCGAAGTTTTCTTTAGCATAATCTTTAGCTAAGGACATTAACTTTTGATAATCAATTAAATATTGTTTTAAATCATCATAACCACTATAGCCTAAACTCTTTAATGTTGTACCTAATACATCTTTATATGTTGTTGGATATTGGTACATGTAGTTTTGCTCAATGATTGGTCCTTGAGTATTTGCATAAGTCTTCATTTCAGTTGTTTCTTCAACTGCTTGATTGACTACTGCTTTTTGGAATAATGAAGCTACTGTACTAATTCCACCACTCTTATATAAGCTGTCATAGAATTCGGAAGTAGTTACATCTTCATCGTTAACAGAGTAGACAACATCTTCTCCATTTACGCTTTTTCCTTTTAGTTTTCCTTTGTTTGTGTCATATATATAGAACACGCTCATTGACGCAAAAGCGACTGCCAATATGCACACAAACCAATTTTTTTTCAAAAATGTGCTCATAAAGCCTCCTTAAAAACGCTTAGATATTATATGATAATGAGACTTTTTATGCAATTTACATTATTTAGGATAATCTGAATTTTATCTGAATTTTTAATACAATTAGATAGAGATGTCGATAGAAGAGAGCATATTTATCATACTTGAAACAATCCTGTGCTATAATCACACTCGTTGAAGGAGCTTTAATATGAAAGAATTAGTAATCAAAGATCTTCATGTTTCAGTCGAAGATAAAGAAATATTAAAGGGTGTAAGTCTAACTGTTGGAGAAGGTGAGACACACGCTCTTATGGGCCCAAATGGTAATGGTAAATCTACATTACTTGCTGCAATTATGGGTAACCCTAAATATACTGTTACAAGTGGTTCAATTACTTATGATGGTAAAGATTTATTAAGCATGCCAGTAAATGAAAGAAGTATTGCCGGTGTCTTTTTAGCTATGCAATATCCTCAAGAAATTCCTGGTGTAACAAATAGTGATTTCTTACGTGCCGCAATGAATGTAAGAAGAGAAACACCTATTTCTTTATTCTCATTTATTAAATCTATGGAAAAGACAATTGAAGATTTACAAATGAAAGAAGATTTAGCACACCGTTTCTTAAATGAAGGTTTCTCTGGTGGAGAGAAAAAGAGAAATGAAGTTGTACAGATGGAAATGTTAAGACCATCTTTAGCAATGTTAGATGAAATTGATTCAGGACTAGATGTAGATGCAATGCATATTGTTGCTAGTGCTGTAAATAAATTACAAGAAGAAACAAAAATGAGCATGATTATTGTCAGCCATTATGACCGTTTCTTTGAACTTATACCACCAAGTAAGACACATGTATTAGTTGATGGAAAAATGGTTCTTGAAGGGGATGGCGAACTAGCAAAGAGAATCGACCGTGAAGGGTATGATTGGATTTATAAAGAATATAATATTACGCCAACTACTGAAGAAGAAAAGAAACGTCCTGTTTCTATTGGTACTTGTGCAGTACACGCTAGTACTTCGGGGAAATAAATTATGTTAAGCATACATGAGAATATAGATATTCTTTTACCTAGTGGTTATAGCGAATATTGTATTCATGCGGATAGAGATATTGAAATCTCTTTTAGAGGATATACGACAAGTGAAGTATATATCCGTATTGAAAAAGCAAAGAAAGTGATTATTCGCTCTTTTGCAGGTAAAGATAGTGATATTAAGTTTTTAGTATGGAATGATACAAAAACATTATTAGAAATAAATGAAACATATGATGTAATGCAAAATGCAAGTGTTGTCGTAGCGTATGGTGAATGTAATGAAGCTGATACGAAACGAGATACTTATATGGCATTACGTGGTGTAAATGCATCAGGAAAAATTACAAGTGCATTACTTGTAAAAAATAAAAAAGAACTCAACATGCAATTAGTGAACTTTGCTGAACATACTTCTGCGAATATTGAAAACTATGGTGTTGTCTTAAAAGAAGGTAAGTTAGTTATTGATGCGATTGGTAAGATTGTAAAAGGAGCTGCTCACTCTGAAAGTCATCAATCTAGTCGAGCAATGAGTTTTGCGGATGGTCAAAGTACAACAATCCTACCAGAACTATTAATTGATGAAAATGATGTTCAAGCAAGTCATGCAATGAGTATTGGTAGAGTAGATGAAAACCAATTGTATTATTTGATGTCTAGAGGTTTATCAATAGAAGCATGTACTGCCTTAATTAGTACAGGTTACTTAATGCCAATCACTAGAGTGCTAGGGGATAAAGCATTATGCGATAAATTAAGTGAAGAAATGGAAAGGAAGATTAGTGAATTATGTTAGATGTAGAAAAAATACGTCAAGATTTTCCTATGATTCAAAATCATCCAGATCTAGTTTACTTTGATAATGGAGCTACTACTTTTAAACCACAATGTGTTATTGATGCTGTAGAAAACTTTTATACGCATTCTACAAGTAATGTTCATCGTGGTGATTATCCTCTATCTGTACAAGCAGATGCTTTATATGATAGTACAAGAGAAGTAGTTGCTAAATTTATCGGTTGTCAAAGTAAAGAAGTCGCTTTTATGCATAATGATACAGAAGTAATGAATCAAATTGCATATGGCTTAAAAAGCTTTTGGCTAAAAGAAGGCGATGTTGTTCTAACAACGGAAAATGAACATGCAAGTAATTTACTTCCTTGGTTTCGCTTAGAAAAAGAAATAGGCATTAAAGTAGAATATATTCCTGTTGGTAAAGATGGCATTATTCATATGGATGATGCAATAAAAGCAATGCATGATAAAGTAAAAGTAATTACTGTTGCGGAAGTAACAAATGTATTAGGTGCTTTACAACCAATTAAGGAATTAAGTGCTTTAGCCCACGCACATCATGCATTAATGGTTGTGGATGGAGCACAAAGTGTACCACATCATAAAGTTGATGTAAGTGATACAAATATAGATTTCTTAGCGTTTTCTGCTCATAAAATGTGTGGCCCTGGTGGCGTAGGAGTTTTATTTGGTAAATATGATTTATTAGAAAAAATGGAACCTATGTTACTAGGTGGTGGAATGAATGCTAGATTTGGATCATGTGGTGATATGTTACTCAAAGAAGCACCAACTAAATTTGAAGCAGGTACACCAAATATTGAAGGCGTCATTGGCTTACAGGCTGCTGTGAAGTATTTAAGTGATATTGGTATGGATAATATTGCAAGTTATGAAAGAGAACTACGTGCATATTTTGCAAGCCGTGTAAAAGAATTAGATAACATTGAATTCTATAATCCTGATAACGCAAGTGGTCCAGTGATTTTTAATGCAAAAGGTGTATTTGCGCAAGATGCAGCTAGCTTTTTATCCACAAAAGGAATTGCAGTTCGTTCAGGTAATCATTGCGCTAAGATTTTGCATGAAATTATTGGAACAGATGCTACAATTAGAGCTTCTTTATATTTCTACAATACAAAAGAAGAAGTAGATAAGTGTGTTGAAGCAATGAAGGAAATAACATTAGAAAATGCAGTAGGCATTTTCTTCTAGGAGGAGATATATGAGTGATAACAATTTATTAGATCGTCCAGATATTCTTCGTGAAATTATTATGGATCACTATCAATATCCAAGAAATCATGTCTTAGTAGAAAATGATCCTAAATATAAGTTAAAACATATGGCTAGTGATAGTTGTATTGATGATATTAAGGTACAAAGTGATATTGAAGACGGTGTAATTAAAGATGTCCGTTTTGATGGTGTTGCTTGTACAATTAGTACTTCTAGTACAAGTGTCATGACAGAATTATTAAAAGGTAAAACGATTCCTGAAGCAAAAAAGATTATTCATGAATATTTGAATATGGCTGATGGAAAAGAATATGATGCGGATTTACTTGGTGAAGCTGTCATCATGAAGAATGTCTATAAACAACCTAATCGTATTAAGTGTGCTACAACAGCATGGCATGCTATGGAAGATATGATTAAAGAAAGCGAGGAAGAATCATGTCAGAAGTAAAAAATGATGCAATATACTCGCAAGATGATTATAAATATGGTTTTAAGGATAAAGATGTATCCATTATTGATACAGGTAAAGGACTAACAGAAGAAATCGTTAGAAAGATATCTGCATATAAAAATGAACCAGAATGGATGACAGATTTCAGAGTTAAAGCATTCCATGCATTTGAAAAAATGCCTATGCAAGAATGGGGCCCAGATTTAAGTGATATCGATTTCCAAGATTTTACTTATTATAAGAAGGTATCAAACGAAGCAGAAAAAAGTTGGGATGAAGTACCTGAAGAAGTAAAGAATACATTTGAAAAATTAGGTATTCCTGAAGCAGAGAGAAAATATCTAGCGGGTGTTACAACACAATATGAATCAGAAGCTGTTTATCATAATATGCTAGATGAAGTTCAAGAGAAGGGTGTTATTTTCCTTGATATTGATAGTGCTTTAAAAGAATATCCTGATATTTTTAAGAAATACTTTGCGACGATTGTTCCTGTAACTGATAACAAATTAGCTGCTTTAAATAGTGCTGTATGGTCAGGTGGTAGTTTTATCTATGTACCAAAAGGGGTAAAACTTGAAAAACCTCTACAATCTTATTTCCGTATCAATTCTGAATCTATGGGACAATTTGAACGTTCTATTATTATCGTTGATGATGATGCTGAGTGTTCTTATGTTGAAGGTTGTACTGCTCCACAATATTCTAAAGATAGTATGCATGCGGCAGTAGTAGAAGTATTTGTTGGAAAGAATGCAAAATGTCGTTATAGCAGTGTACAAAACTGGTCTGGCAATATTTTGAATCTTGTTACAAAGAGAGCCAAAGTTGAAGAACATGGTACGATGGAATGGATTGATGGAAATATCGGTTCAAGAATTTCTATGAAATATCCTGCATGTATCTTAGCTGGAGAATATGCTAGAGGATTATGTATTTCTATCGCAGTAGGATCAAAGAACCAATATCAAGATACAGGTGCAAAGATGATTCATTTAGCTCCTCATACAAGTAGTTCTATTGTATCGAAATCTATTTCTAGAAATGGTGGAATAACAAACTTTAGAGATTGGATTCGTTTCACTTCAAAAGCAGATTATTCTAAAGCTAAAATTGAATGTGATACTTTGATTTTAGATAAAGAATCTCGTAGTGATACTATTCCTTTAAATATCAATGAAAACGATACTTCTACAATCGAACATGAAGCGAAAGTTTCTAAGATTAGCGAAGATGAACTATTCTATTTGATGAGTAGAGGATTAAGCGAATCACAAGCTACAGAAATGATTATCATGGGATTCTTAGAACCATTCACAAGAGAATTACCTATGGAATATGCTGTAGAATTAAATCAATTATTAAAAGTTGATATGAGTGGATCAATTGGATGAGCGTAATGCTCATCTTTTTGTTTGCGTTTTTTACAAGATATTAGAAATATACGATATAATGATTAATAAGTAAGAAAAGGGAAAAGGATATGAAGAAAAAGATATTTAACAGCCTACTTTCATTCGCTATGTTATTTTCTTTAACAACAAATACATCTGTTTTTGCTGAAGAAGAAATAACTTTTGAAGAAGGTACAAACGAAAATGGGGGGGTGCAAGACACTACTCTACAAAGTAGAATTGATGCACTTCCTACAGTAGATGAATTTCAATCTAAAACAGAAAGTGAACAAGATGAAATCTATAACGAAGCAGAATCAATTGCGGATGCTTTGAATAATTTATCATCAGAAGAACAAGCTGAATTAGACACAACAAAATTAGAAGAACTATTTGAATACATAAATAGTTTAGTTACTGTATTAGATGAATCTACAGTTACACTTGATTTAGCAAATGGTAAAATTGTAATTTCTCCAACAGGGTATACACAAAATGGAATATCATATGATTTTGTTGGTACATATACAATTACAGGTAGTCTTACTGATGATACACCTTTAAGCTTTACAAATACGACTGATAGTGAAGTGACATATAATGTAATTTTTGATAATGTGCATATACTTGGTAAGACATATTGTAGTGCTGTTACATTTGCTAAGGAAACAAAATCAGATATAACTTTAAATCTAACGAATAATGGAAAAAGTGAAGTAAGAGCTTATGGTGGTCCATCTTTTCAAACATTTGTAGAAAGTAGTGCAAAGGTATCAATTAATCTTACAGATAATGGTTCCTTATATTTGGGACCACAAGATTCTTCACAATCCGGATATTCTGAACAAAGAGTTTATTCTACAAATATTGATTTCAAAAAAGATGGTGAAACAGTTTCAAACAAAGAAGAATATACATCTGGTTCATACCAAACGGATGCGAATGTAATTACTCCAACGAATAATAATGGAAGTATTACAAAAGGTGGAACTTATTATATTGAAGGTGGAACTTATTCAATTAATAGTTATGTTGCTTATATTGAAACAAATGAAGATGTAACTCTTGTGATTGAGGGAGATATTACAGCTAATGATGATTTTCTTTTGATTGATACTTTGTTGCTTTATACAGAAAGTGAAGTTGTAATTAACAATGAAGCAAATCATAAAATCGAGGCCAAGGGTACATCACAAAATACGGGTTATATTGTGCGTAATATGCTAAAAAATAATAAAAAAATAACCATTAATGGTGGAGAATATATTGGATATCAAAGTGTTTATGGTAGTAATCCTGTTAGTTCTTTAATAGATTGTGAATTGAATACAAATGAATTAGTTTTAAATAATTGTTCTTTTAATTTCAATGATGATCGTAAACCTGATATTTATGCTACAAATGTTATAGCAACAAATTGTGTATTTAAAAATTGTTCAGATGCGATTGTAGCAACAAAAAGTGTAACGCTTGATGGAACAAATACTTTTACTAACACTAGCAATAGTGATATCAAGTTAGCTTCAAGTGATGCTAGATTAAGTTTTGGTGAGAATTTTGTAGCAAACGGTCAAATAAAAGTTTCATTAGAAAATGATTTAACAGTAGGTGAAAAACGTCAAATTACTAACGAAACAGATATAAAATATCTTAGTGCATTAGCTACAGCAAACAGCAACTATGCAACTAGCTATGATCAAACAAATCAATATTTCTATATATGGGAACATACTCATTCTTGGACATATAACTTGAATAGTACAAAAGATACTATTGAAGCGCATTGTTCGAATGAAGAATGTATTTATCACGATAATCCTGTTACAGCAACGATTACTGTAGCAAGTATTACCTACAATGGAAAACAATATGATAAAGCTTCTGTAACTAATAATATTAGTAGTATTACTGGAGCAGAACCTTATGATATTACTTATAAAGGAATTGAAGATTTAGGAACAGTTTATCCAGCTAATACAGTTCCTCCAACAAATGCAGGTACTTATCAAGCATTATTTACGGTTGAAAATGCTGGTAAAGATGTTATTTGTTATCAAAATTTTGCGATTGCTAAAGCAAATCAATCTAGTCCTAGTGATTTAGTTTTATCAGCAGAAACAATTAAAGGTAAACACGATGGAAGTATTTCAAATGTATCAACTTCTATGGAATATCGTAAAAAAGGAGAAGATACATATACTGCAATTACTTCAACAACGTTAGATGGATTAGCTGGTGGAACGTATTATGTTCGTTATAAAGCAACTCAAAATTATAATGCTTCTAGTGAAACAGAATGCGTAATTGATATAACAGCTCAAGGACTAGATGTTGTTGTTCCTAGTGAACAAAATGGTTATAAATTAACGGTAGATAAGGCACTAGTTGAATATGATGAATCAAGTAAGATTACATTTACATTAAATGATGGTTATTCTAAAACAGAGGATTTTAAAATTAAAGTAAATGGAACAGAAATTACATTAGATTCTCGAGACGAATATACAATTACGAACATTCATGAAAATCAAATGATTACTGTAGAAGGTGTTGATGATATAACAGCTCCAACAATTAATGGTCTAGAAAATGGCAAGACTTATACAAAAACACAAACATTTACTGTTACTGAACCTAACCTTAAAGAAGTAACAGTAGATGGCACAGTCGTTCAACCAAAAGAAGGAGTATATACATTAGTTCCTAAGACTGGTACTTATACAATTGTTGCAAGAGATTTATCGTTAAATGAGATGGAAATTACAGTTACTGTAAACTTTGAAGAAATCAAGCAACCTACTATTGCAAGTAAAACTTATACAGGTAAAGTCATGGTAGCGGATATTGAAAGTACAGAAAACTATGAAGTTACTCAGAATGATGGTGGAACAGATGTTGGAAAATATGATGTGAAACTAACATTAAAAGATACAGTAAACTATAAATGGAAAGATTCAACTGAAGCAATAGTCACAATTCCATTTGAAATTACTAAAGCTAATCCTGTAGTAGAGGTAAAAGCAAATAGTCTTACAGCAAATGGTCAAAAACAAGAATTAGTTACTGGTAAAACAAGTGGTGGTACTTTGAAGTATTATGTAGATGGTGAGTGGACAACAACTGTTCCTAAAGCAAAAGATGCTGGTACATATACAGTTAAATATAAGGTTGAAGGAGATAAGAACTACAATGATGTAAAAGAAAGTAGTATTACAGTTAAGATTAAATCTAAATATGTTCCTGAAACAAATAACCAATCTTCTTCTACTTATTCTTTAGTTCCTACAGGCGTAGATAACAACAATTAAACGATTCGATGAAAGCAGTTAGTCAAATGATTAACTGTTTTTGTTTTTATAGGAATTGAACATGTAAGGAACACGTATTTCTTGGTATAATACTGAAAGAAAAAAAGGAGCTTTCTTTTGGTAATTGTAGAAGTTTTTGTAGAACATCCAGTACGAGCTGTTGATCAAGTTTTTACTTATATATATGATTCGGTATTGTTAAAAGGTACAAGAGTACAAGTAGATTTTAACTTTCGTTTTCTTGTTGGCTTTGTGGTGAATAGTTATGAGCTAACGGAACCGTTAGAAGAATACGAAAAAAAGGTTGGTTATAAACTAAAAAGAATCATACAAGTATATGACGAAGAAAGCCTATTAAATGATGAATTATATGCTTTAGCTGACTATATGAAAGATATCACTTTATCGACGACAATATCATGTTATCAAGTGATGTTACCAACAGTATTAAAGCCAAAGACAACAGAAGAAAAGATAGTTTATGAAAAATGGGTCGTTCCTAGTGGCAAAGAAATATCATTAACACCTAAACAATTAGAAGCGTATCAATATGTTTTATCAAATCACGAAATGCGTTATTCTGATTTAAGAAAAAAATATTCAACACATGCAAAGAAATTAGTTGATTTAGGCGCATTAAATGTAATTGAAAAAGAAAAGAATCATTCTTTACAATTAGATGTTCCTAAATCCATTCCACTCGCTTTAACAAGTGAACAACAAGCTGTAAAAGATGAATTCTTGCAAAGTAAAGATTCTGTATTTTTATTACGTGGTGTTACAGGAGCTGGGAAAACAGAAGTCTATTTACAACTTGCAGAAGAAGTACTAAAACAAAATAAACAAGTACTAATCTTAGTACCTGAAATTAGTTTAACACCACAAATGATTGAACGCGTTGCGTCTCGTTTTGGTAAACAACTTGCAATTTATCATTCTCGTTTAAATAACCAACAAAGATATGAACAATATCAACTAGTGAAAACAAAACAAGCTAGTATTGTTGTTGGTACTAGAAGTGCTGTGTTTTTACCTTTTGATGATTTAGGATTAATCATTATGGATGAAGAACATGATGCTTCTTATAAACAAGATAAGCAACCATCATATCATTGTCGTGATATAGCTATATGGCGAGGAAAATACCACAATTGTAAAGTTTTATTAGGTAGTGCTACACCATCTTTAGAAAGCTATGCTAGAGCATTAAAAAAGGTATATCATCTACTTGTTTTAGATCATCGAATTAACCAAACTATACCCGAGACACATATTGTATCGATGCAAAAGTCATTAAAAAATAGTAGACAAGAAATTTTATCTAATGAACTAACAGAAAAGATTCGTGAAAGACTAGATAAAAACGAACAAGTGATTCTTTTACTGAATCGTAGAGGATATCATCATGTAAGTCGTTGTGTAGAATGTAATGAACCAATTAAGTGTCCTCATTGTGATTTGGCGATGAGTTATCATTTTAGAGAAAGAAAACTCATGTGTCATACATGTGGTACGACTTTAGCACTTCCTAAAGAATGTCCTAGTTGTCATTCTAAAAAGGGATTTACTTCATATGGATATGGAACAGAAAAACTATATGAAGTAGTACAAAATACATTTCCTGATGCTCGTTTATTAAGAATGGATGCGGATACGACAACACAAAAAGATTCACATGAAAGAATCTTAAAAGCTTTCGGTAATCGTGAAGCGGATATCTTAGTAGGAACACAAATGATTGCAAAAGGATTAGATTTTGCAAGTGTAACACTCGTAGGAATATTAAATGGTGATGAAGGGTTAAATCGAACGGATTTTAGAAGTTGTGAAGTAACTTTTGATCTTTTGATGCAAGCTTCTGGAAGAAGTGGAAGAAGTGATAAAAAAGGTGAAGTAATCTTACAAGTATTTAATCCTGATCACTATGCAGTGACTTCTGCTGCTACACAAGATTATGAGACATTCTTTAAGAATGAAATGAAGTTTAGACATATGGGTGATTATCCTCCATATAGCTATTTTATTTCTCTTACAGCATATGCTCCTAACGAAAAGAAAGCAGAAGATATTGCAATATGGCTAAAAAATAACTTAAAAGGAAATTTTAAAACAATCGGTGTTGTGAAATTACTTAAGATCAAGGACCAATACCGTTATCGCATATTATTAAAAGGAAAGGATTTAAACGAAATGAGAAATGCTATTCGTAGTTTATTAGATACTGGTGATCATAAAAAAATGAATATTCATATCGATGTAAATCCTATGGTAATTGACCTATGACAGCACGTGAGTATATTTTAAGTGTCTTAAAACAAGTAATTTATGAAGGGGGATATGCTTCATTATTACTTAGAGAAAAAAGAAATCTATTTTCTAGTGAAGATAATGCCTTTATTAGTGAGACAGTCTATGGAACATTAAGAAACTATGCTTTATTAAATAAACAATGGAAAGAATATGCTAAACATTCTGTTCGTAGAGATACAGCTATCTTATTAAACATGAGTATTTATCATTTATTCTTTTTGGATAAGATTCCTACATATGCGGTAATTAACGAAGCTGTAGAACTAAGTCAAAAAAGAGATAAAGCTTTTGTAAATGCAGTATTACGAAAAGTAAGCGAAAAGGGCTTAGTATTGAATGAAGATAATACTTTAGAAGCATTAAGTGAAAATACAAGTCATCCTTTATGGATATTACAAATGTGGAAGGCACACTATGGTGAAGATGTCGCAAGGAAAATCGCAGAATTTAACCAAACAAGATCTTTAGTCTATGGTCGTATTAATACTATCAAATGTGATAAAAAAGAATTATTAGAAGATGAGAAGATACATTTTGTGAATGATTATGTCTTTACATATGATGGTATCTTAACAAATACGGATTATTTTAAAGAAGGAAAAGTACTCATTCAAGATTTATCAAGTAGTTTAATTCCTACTTTATTAGATGTAGCTAAGGGAATGAAAGTATTAGATACATGTAGTGCTCCTGGTACAAAAACACAAGAAATTGCTATGCTCATGGATAATGATGGAGAAATCATTGCGCAAGATATCTATGAAAAACGTGTGCAATTAATTGAACATTTAATGCTTAAAACAGGAGTTTCAATCGTTAAAACAGCAGTACAAGACTCTAGTGTATTAAATGAAGATTATATCAATCAATTTGATCGAGTTTTATTAGATGCTCCTTGTTCTGGTCTTGGGGATTTAAGACATAAAGCAGAAATTAGATTTCATTTAAAACCAGAAAATATTGATGAATTAGTAAGCTTACAAAGTAAATTATTAGATGCAAATGCAAGATATGTAAAAGAAAATGGCATCTTGTTATATAGTACTTGTACATTAAATAAAAAAGAAAATGAGAAACGAATACAATCCTTCTTAAAATGTCATCAAGAATATGAATTACTTGAAGAAAAAACATTATTCCCATATATCGAAAATAGTGATGGATTTTATTATGCAAAAATGAGAAAGAAAGGCTAGTCGTGTTAAAATAAAGAATATGCAAACAATATATAGTTTAAACATCAAAGAATTAGAAAACTTTTTAGAAGAGCATGGTCAAAAGAAGTATCGTGCAAAACAAATTTATTCTTGGTTATATCGTAAAAAAGTATTGTCATTTGATGAAATGACAGATTTACCTGCTTCTTTTATTGAAGTATTAAAAGAAAATTTTTGTATTATGCCTTTAAAACTCATTACAAAACAAGTGGCGAAGGATTTAACCGCAAAATACCTATTTGAATTAAATGATGGTTCAACAATCGAAACAGTACTTATGCATTTTAACTTTGGTAAGAGTGTATGTGTATCAAGTCAAGTTGGTTGTAATATGGGTTGTTCTTTTTGCGCTAGTGGATTATTAAAGAAACAAAGAGATTTAACTGCTGGCGAAATTGTTGGCGAAATCATGTATATCGAAAAAGAACTAGAAGAAATTCAAGAAAGAGTCAGCAATGTTGTCATTATGGGAACAGGTGAACCATTTGATAACTATGATAATGTTATGAATTTCTGTAGTATTATCAATTCAGATTTAGGACTTGCAATAGGGGCTAGACATATCACAATTTCTACTTGTGGTGTAGTACCTAAGATTGATGCTTTTGCGGATGGTAAATATCAATATAACTTAGCAATATCACTTCATGCACCAAATGATGAATTACGTAAAAAATTAATGCCAATTGATACAGCATATTCACTAGATGTTTTAATGGCTTCATTAAGAAGATATAGTGAAAATAATCATCGTCGTTTAACTTTTGAATATATTTTATTAAAAGGAGTAAATGATACAGATAAACATGCTGTAGAACTTGCTAATTTAATTAGAGGAATGAATGCTTATATTAACTTAATTCCTTATAACGCAGTAGATGAACATGGCTATAAGAGTACAGATGAAAGAGGAGCATTGCATTTTTACGATATGTTAATGAAACATGGAGTAAAAGCTACACTACGTTCTAAACATGGTGATGATATTGATGCGGCATGTGGTCAATTACGAGCAAAACATGAAAGGAACAATGCAAATTCATGAAATATTTTGGGGCGACCGATACAGGAAAAGTAAGGAAGATTAACCAAGATAGTTATGTTATTGCGACTAGCTCTGCAGGAGAATTACTTGCCATTGTTTGTGATGGAATTGGTGGCGGTCAAGCGGGTGATGTTGCTAGTTCTTTAGCGATTAGTCATTTCTCTTCTGTTTTTTCAAATAATACAGGTTTTAGTGATGCAAAAGATGCAAAGGCTTGGCTTCGTAAAGAAATTAGTAACGCAAATAAAGATATCTTATCTGCTGGTAATGAGCAAAGTAATTTGAAAGGTATGGGAACGACATTAACAGGCGTCTTATTATCTGAACAAGGTACATTTGTAATGAATGTGGGTGATTCACGTACTTACTCATTTTCTAAGAAAACAAAAAAGATAGAACAATTAACAATGGATCATAACTTAGCAAATGATATGTTGATTCATGGTGAAATCACAAAAGATGAAGCGAAAAACTTTCCTAAGAAAAATGTATTAACAAATGCGTTAGGTGTATGGGAAAGTGTAAGAATGGATATCGATACACATGTTGAAGAATTAGATGGATTCTTAATCTGTTCTGATGGTTTACATGGATATGTAAAAAAAGAAGATATCGAAAATATCTTATTTGATGAAAAGATGGAACCATCTAGAAAAGTAAGAAAGATGATTCAAAAAGCACTAGATGCTGGTGGATATGATAATGTAACGATTATCTTAATTGATTTAGAAAGGGGACAATAATGGCAAATAACATCATTGCAAATCGATATGAAGTATTTAAACATATTGGCCAAGGTGGTATGGCAGATGTTTTTTTGGCTATGGATACCATTTTAAATCGTGAAGTAGCAATAAAGATTTTAAAAAGTGAACTATGTGCTGATCCTGTATCATTAGTTCGTTTTGAACGTGAAGCACAAGCGGCGACAACTTTATCTCATCCTAATATAGTAGAAATCTATGATGTAGGTGACTATAAAGGTAGACGCTATATTGTTATGGAATATGTTCCAGGTAGAACATTAAAACAAGTAATTCGCAGTAGAGGGTCACTAGAAGCAGATGAAGCAATTGATATTGAAAAACAACTTGTTTCAGCTGTATCTGAAGCTCATCATAAAGGCATTATCCATCGTGATATTAAACCACAAAATGTTATCGTAAAAAGTGATGGATCGATTAAAATACTCGATTTTGGTATCGCTATTGCTAAGGGAAATGTACAAGTAACACAAGCAAATAATGTTATGGGTTCTGTACATTATTTAGCTCCAGAACTAGCAAAAGGTAAACCGGCTAGTGTACAAAGTGATATTTATGCTTTAGGTATTGTTTTATTTGAAATGCTATCTGGAGATGTACCTTTTAAAGCAGATAGTGCTGTTCAAGTAGCACTGATGCAAATGCGTAATGAGATGCCTTCGATTCGTTCAATTAATCCATCTATTCCTCAATCTATAGAAAATATTATTACAAGAGCTACAGTAAAAGATCCACAAAAACGCTATAGAAGTTGTGTAGACATGTTGGATGATCTTAGAACTTGTTTTAGAAAAGATCGATTAAATGAAAGAAGACTTGTATTGTCTCCTCAACAAGCGGACTTAGAACAAGGATATAGAGAAGTAGATGAG
>CAVCUC010000007.1:18161-46250 GCA_963605225.1 bacterium | reverse complement strand
GTATTAGATCAATTCTTTGTTCGTATTGAAAAGAATAAGCAAACAGGATACTTTGAAATCACTGGTAATGAATATAATATTCGTACATTTATGTTGTATTTATCAGATAATATTTCTCCAGACCATTTCTATTATCAAAAATGGTTTGATAATCAAAAGATACATCGTACATTACGTGACTTAACATTAAATATATTAATTGATGATGATTTTCATATCACTGATCCTACAACGAGATTATTAGAAAAATATATTATTGTTAGTCAAAATCGTTATGTTTCAGGATATACATTAAGTTTTAATCGAAAAGATATTCATGACATTCATTCAACAGAAGCATATAAGATTGCCTATAAAATGTACTTGTCTTGTAGAGATAAATTGAATTATCAATTAGATGATAGTGAAATAGATGGTTTAGGTTTATTTCTAATCCTTAATCGAGAAGATAATTTGATGGATGACTATATTTCTAGAGTGTCGTTCTTAGATGAAGAAGTGCATAAGATTTATGCTCACTTAGAAAAAAAGGGATTTATCTTTGACACACTCAATGAAAATTCAATTAAAACATTATTATCTCCTATATTAATGAGTCGTCATTTTCATGTGGCACAAAATATATTAGATCCTAGTTCTGTAACAGGACCATTAACTTTAGCTTCTTCACCATATGCAGTATATCTTGCAAGAAATTTACTAGAGATGCTAGAAGATAAATTTGGATATGACTACTTACCACAAAATGTATTCTATGTGGCAAATCATATACTACTTAATATCATTTCTATTCCATACGATTATCGACCAATTAAGGTGGCAGTTTGTTCGATATCGGGTATAGCAGCTGCGAATGTTTTAAGTTCGATTATTAAAAGAAGATATCCTGAACTAACCATTATTGAAACAGTTGAGTTATATGAACTAAGAAATCGTGACGAAAAAGATTTTGATGTCGTCATTTCAGACTTTTTGGGATTTATCTATCGTTATGCGTGGGAACATATTAATGTAAATACCATTCCTACAAAGAAACAATTAGATATGATTTATAATTCATTAATTTTAAACGCGATTAATCTTGAACAAATTATTAAAGAAATAGGGTGGGAAAAGATTGCGACATATTCTGATTTTAATTTTAGTAATGAGAATGAATTTGCAAATTTAATTGCATATAAGTTAGGGACAAGTGAAAAAAGTATAAATCGAATAAAAGATGATATATTAACTTCAATAGATTTTTGTATTGAAAATGAAATTGCTTTATTTTATGCTAAACAAGAATATGTCAAAGAAAATGTATTTGAAATGTATCATTTGAAAAACACAAAGAAAATTAGAGAGAAGAAAGTAGATTATATTATCGTAATGACGATACCAAATGACATAAAGTATAGTCGTTTTATCAATGATTTATCTTTTGCTTTAATCAATAATCCTGATTTAGTGAAGAAAGATTTTGAAGAAAAAACAGTGCAAGCATTGTGCAATACAACAAAGGAAGCACTCAAAACACTGCCAATTAATTTGTTTGATAATTGCACCAAATAAAAGTGCAAAAATCAAAAGTGCATCTTATGTATAAAAATATTAGATGCATTTTTTATTATATTGTGTGATATATTGTGATTACATAAGAAAGCGTTTTCAACAAGGAGGAAAACAAATGATTAAATTATTACGTCTAGATGAACGTATGATTCATGGGCAAGTAGCAATTAAATGGTCACGTCATTTAACAGTTGACCGTATCGTTGTAGCAAATGATGGTGCAGCTGCTAATCCAATTATTCAAAAGAGTTTAATGATGGCTGCTCCTACAACTTGTAAGGTAGCAATTAAATCTGTTGAGGATTCAATTAAGTTATTGAATGATCCACGTGCTGCTGGATTAAAGATTCTATTAATCGCTTCTTCTCCAGAAGATGTATTAAAACTTGTACAAAATGTTCCTGGTATTCCAAAGATTAACATTGGTAACTATGGACGCGTAGCAAGTAAAGTGAATGGTGAAGATCGTAAGGCATATGCGGCTAACTTATATGCATATCCTGATGAAGTAGAAACATTAAAGAAAATCTTAGATTGTGGAATTGAAACTATTTATCAAACTACACCTGATGAACAACCTGTTCCACTAAAGAAAGTTTTAGGCTTATAAGTCTTAAAGACTTGGCGATAATTTAAAAAAGGAGGAAAAATTTACATGGTAGCTGCTGCTGCAAAAGTGGTCTTAGTTTTCTGGTTATTAAATAACATCGACTATTTATTAGCTTGGCAAGCATTCACAAGACCTATTATCGTTGCCCCTATTACTGGTTTAATTTTGGGAGACTTCAAAACTGGTATCTTAATGGGTGCATCTCTTGAATCAATTTTTATGGGTATTTCTGCTATTGGTGGTGTTGTGCCAGCCGATGCAACAATGTCAACTTCAATCGCTGTTGCATTTACAATTCTAACTGGTGCTTCTGCTGAAGAAGGTTTAGCAATCGCAATGCCTCTAGGTACTCTTGCTTCTTCTTTAAACACTATTACAACTCCAATCTTTGCTTCTCTTGCTCCATTCTGGGAGAAATTAGCTGTAAATAGTTCAGATAAGAAATTCTTAACAGTTAACTTAGTATTCCATGTTTTCTTAACATACTTAGTTAAATGTGTAGTTATCTTCTTAGCTGTAGCATATGGTGTTGAAGGATTATCTAGCTTATTAGATAAGCTTCCTACTTGGGTATCTACTGGTTTAGCTGCTTCAAGTTCAATGTTACTAGGCATTGGTTTTGCGATTACAACATCAATGATTTGGGCAAAGGAAACAGGTATCTATTTCTTTGTTGGTTATGTTTTAGCAAGCTATGCAGGACTTGGTACTTTACCAATTGCTATCTTAGGTTTAGCTCTAGCATTCACAATTTTCATGAATGATAAGCAAACAATTGAATTAAAGAAAGAATTATCTAGTGCTTCTACTTCTGGAGGACTAGCAAATAATGAGGAGGACTTCTTCTAATGGCAAAACAACAATTTACAGCTGAAGAAAAAAGAATTCTTCATAAAATGTTTATTCGTTCACACCTTGTATTCTTAAACTTCAACATGGTTAAGATGGAAGCTAATGGTTTCACTGCAACAATGAACCCAGCAATTGAATCCATCTATAAAGATGATCCAGAAGGAGCTAAAGAAGCTCGTGAACGTCACCAAAATTTCTTTAATACACATGCTGTACCATTCGCATTCATCGCTGGTTTATGCTATGCAATGGAAAAAGAACACAAAGAAAATGGTTCTGTAGATGGTAAGACAATTGAAAGTATTAAAGCAGCATTAATGGGACCTACAGCAGGTATGTTTGATAGCTTATTCTTTAACTGCTTACGTATCATTGCTTCAGGTATTGCTATTGGATTTGCTTCTCAAGGTAGTTTCTTAGGTGCAATTTTATTCATCTTACTATATGGTGTACCACAAGATATCGTACGTTACTTCTTTATCTATACTGGTTATACATATGGTACAAGCTTCATCGATTCTGTATTTAACTCTGGCTTAATGACAGCGTTAACAAAAGCTGCTTCTGTTATGGGTTTAACAATGATTGGTGCGATGACAGCCACAATGATGTCTGTTCCACTAAACCTAGTTATCAATATCAATGGAGCTGAAACAAACGTTGGTGATGTATTAAATTCAATCTTCCCTAACTTATTAGGATGCATTCTATTATTCGTGCTTGTTGCTTTAATTAAAAAAGGAAAACGTCCTACACAGCTTGTTGCTGGAATCTTAGTTCTTGCACTAGTTGGAGCATTAGTTGGAATTTTCTAAAAAATAATATTTTATGCGACGGGGGCTAACTTCGTCGCTTTTTTATAGGTGATATATGAAAGAAAACATGATGTTATATGGTGTAACTTTGTCACAAAGGTATACGACAAAACAAAAAGAATGCTTCTTAAATGAAGTATTCAAACATTGTAAAGAAGTTGGATTAGAAACAGAATTTATATCCAAACATGGTAGTTTATACCAACTTGCTAATTTAGTGATTGGTGACTTAAAAAAGGCGAATACCATCATTTGTGCTAGTTACGATACACCAGCGAAATCTTTAATCTCACAAGACTATTACCCATTTGCGGCTAAAAGTAATGTGAGTAGTGGCGTAAAGAAAATAGTGATAGATATCTTCATTATGATTATCTGTGTTCTTCTTTCATATGTTGTTTTACTAAACTTTAAAACAGTAAGTACCACGATGAAGTGGGTAAAAATCATTTTTGTAGCACTAATCATATTATTTACATTTCTTTTCTTAAAAGGAACAAGTAATAAAGTGAATTTTTCAAGGAATAGTGCTGCTGTAGCTGTTTTAATGGAACTTGTAGAAAAAAATAAAAGTTCTAATGTTGCATATGTATTGCTTGATCAAAATACAAGTACTTATGAAGGATTAAAAGCTCTTAAAGAAAAATTAGGGGATACACAAAAAGAGATTATCTTACTAGATGGATTAGCTTATGGTAAAGATACATGTGTTGCCTTTAATGAAGGAGTAGATGCTTCAGATTTATGTGCAAATGGCTTTATTGCAAAAGAGTATCATAATCCAACAAATGCTTTGCAGTATTTTAAAAATATGATTCAAATCAGTTGTGGTGATATAGAAAATCATATGTTTGTAATTCATAAGACATGTACAAGTAAAGATTATGAGATTGATATGGAACGTTTAGAAGAAATTTATAAATTATTAGATAGTCATATAAAAAATAGAGCATAGGAGGACTTATGAAATTATTAGTACAAGGTGACGATTATGGTTTTACAAAAGCAGTAACTTATGGAATTCGTGAAGGAATTCAAAACGGTATTTTAAGAAATACAGGTATTTTTACAAATATGCCTAGTGCTAAACTAGCTGTAAGTTTAATGCCTGAAATGCCAGAAGCTTGTTTCGGAATTGACTTTAACATCGTTTCTGGACCAAGTGTATGTGATCCTAAAGATATTCCTCACTTAGTTGATGAGAAGGGTGAATTTATTCGCTCTGGAGCTAGACTAAAAGATCCTAGATTTGCGACTGAAGAAGGAAGAAGAGAATTATCTCCATTTGATGAAACATTTAAAGAAATACATGCACAATATGATAAGTTTATTGAAATGACTGGTAAGAAGCCAGGTTATTTGCATGCGCACTCTTTAATGCATGAAAACTATATGGACGCAATTCGTGCTCTAAGTGAAGAAACAGGAATTCCATTCTCTATGGATTTACAAAAGAAATTAGGATTTGTTAGTATGCGTGATATCAAACAAGCTAGTGGCGTAGTAGATAAAGCATCGCAAAAGAAGATATTCGATCCTAATGATCAATTAAATAAGAATCCATTAAAAGATGTATTAGATCATTTTGATGAATTATTAAAATATGAATATGTATGTATTGGTGGTCATCCAGGATATGTTGATGGTGATTTATTAGACTTAACAACATTATCTTTAGAAAGAGTAAGAGATTTACAAATGGTAACTTCACCAGAATTAAAGAAATTAGTAGAAGAAAATCATGTAGAATTAATTACTTACTATGATTTGTATGAATAGGTGAAATAATGAAATTATTAGTACAAGGTGATGATTTTGGTTTTACAAAAGGGGTTATATACGGAATAGTAGATGCGATAGATAACGGTATCTTAAGAAATACAGGATTATTTGCGAATAGTCCATATGCGCCATTAGCTGTTAGTTATATGGATGAAAGAAGAGATAAAGTTTGTTTTGGTATAGACTTTAATCTAGTATCAGGTCCTTCTTTATTAAATAAAAGTGATATTCCTCATTTAATAGATGATTCTGGAATGTTTATTTCTTCTGGTAAAAGAATTCATGATGAACGCTTTAAAACAGAAGAGGGACGAAGAGAAATGTTTCCGTATGAAGAAGTCTATAAAGAACTAAGAGCGCAATATGACCGATTTGTAGAATTAACAGGTGGTCATAAACCAGGCTATTTAGCACCACATTCTTTAGGACATGAAACATATAATGAAGCCATGGCCCAAATTAGTAAAGAAACAGGCGTTCCTCTAGCAATGGAATTACAAAAGAAATATGAGTTTGCTAATCTATTCTTTATTTTGATGCAAGAAAAAACAGATAAAGCAAGTCAAAATAAAACATTTGATGCTAGTGATCAACTGAGTAAAAATCCAACACAAGCAGTAATTGATCATTGGGATGAGTTAATGTCTCATGAATATGCTTCTATTGGACAACATCCTGGATACTTAGATGTAGAACTTTTACAAATGTCTTCATTATCACTAGAAAGAATAAGAGATCATCAAATGATGACTTCTCCTGTAATCAAAAAGATGATTGAAGATAGTGGAGTAGAGCTAATTACATATTACGATTTATATTAGTAAAACAGGTGATAATCGAAGTGATTGTCATCTTTTTAAAAGTTAGTTTTCACTAATTTTGTAGATTATTAAAATTGTTAAATTTTCGCATAAATATCATACAATTTAACCTCTTTATTTGTTGATTTTTAGACGTAAATCATTATAGTAAATATTGGAGAATTTCAAAGGAGGAGAAATAATGAAATTATCTAAATTATTTGGTGTAAGTGCACTTTCTCTTACACTAGTAGCTTGTGGTTCTTCAACTGCTAGTTCTACAGCTACACCTGTTTCTACTGCTGCCCCAGAAGAAACAGAAGCTGCTGCTGAAGTTGTTACTGAAGGAAAGTATGAAGTAACAAATAACAGTGGTGAAACAGTTACAGAATTATATTTCTATGACGCAACATCTGATGATAAAGGAAGTAATTATCTAGATGCTGAACTAAAAGATGGTGAATCTGTAACAGTTGACGTTAAAGTTGACGAAAGTGAAGCAGATGGATATGTAATGAAAGTTGAATATGTAACTGAAGCAGGAGAAACAGTTACAGTATTTGAATCATTACATCTAGAAGAAGCACCTATGTACTTAAAGAGTGCAGCTGATGTTACTTCTGGTGCTACACCATTCTCAAAACCTGAATAAGGAAAGAAAAAGGACGATTTGAGGTGAACCCCAAAAGTCCTTTTTATGTTATCTATTGTATTTTCTCCTCAAATAAATAATCACTAGTGATAATAAAGTAACAGAAGATAGAGCAAATGATATCTTTCTAAGTAATGTTGATTCATACTTTAGTATATATGTTCCACTACCTTTAGAAATAAAGGATACTAAACCATGGAATCTAGAAGTAGAAATTTCTTCGCCATTATAATACAAGCGATATCCTTTATAGGTTGTGATTGGCAATACGAGTTGAGCATTTTCATATGTGTCAGTTATTTCAAAAGTGAATGTTGTTCCTTCTTTTGTATAACTAATACCTGTTTCTTCGTAATTTGTTGTCTTAATTGTTGGTGTATAAGATCTAAAATCAACAGAATCGATTGGTAAATAATCTCCACCCGCTAGTTCTACACGCATATACGTCGCGGAATAATAAGGATCACATAGCTTACCTGTAGTGATATCTTCATAGGTATTTGTACTAGAAATACCAAATGTTCGACTATATACAGGATATAAATGATACGCTCCTTCAACAAGTAAGAAGAATACACAAAGCGATGTAATAAGCTTTCTTTCTTCTTTAGTAACAAAAGTAACGATAAAGGAAGCAGGTACTACAAGTAAACTCATCGCAAGTAATTCTAAACGCCAAGGAAATTGAATAATACGAATAACGGCTAAGTATTTCCATGGAATAAAACTTATTGGCAATATCATGAATATATAACCAAGAATACAAGAGTGGTAAACAAATGTATTCTTTTTCTTTTTGAAGAAATAAAACATAGGAATAAGTGTTAAAAACCATCCTACATTAACAAGCATTGCTCGATTTACAGGTTGCGTATTTTCTCCATAACCAAATATTGTGGTATTCGCAAAAAACTTCCATATAGGCATGGTATAAGATTCTAATGAACTAGAAGAGCCATAATAGTGCAAGTACATTTCTTGGTATGATGTTTGTTCTAACATTGGTAATGTAAACCAAGCAGTTAATAGAAAGGCAATAAAACATCCTTTGAATAAAGAGAAGAATGTAGCTTTATTCATTCTTTTGAAGTTGATACAAACAAAGATGATTAAGACAATCATTCCAAGTAAAAATGTTAAGTTATGAGAGAAAATTAATCCTGTTAAACTAAGAGTTAATAAGTACCATTTAGAAGTATTGTGTTTATAAAGGATTTCATATATAGCACTTAATAAAATTGGTAGAAATACCATTGCGGATACTTCTCCTAGTGCTCCACGAACATATACATCTGTAATATGGTAGTTTGAAAAAGTGTAAGCAATCGCTCCTATAAGCATTACTTTATTGTTTTTTGTTATACGACTTAGTAAATCTTCTATACTGAGTGCCGCAAAAAAAGTAAATAAGAAGATGAGTAATTTATAAGAATTAGCTAAAGATAATCCTAGTAAATAAAAGATAGCAGGAATGATGATAAAGAAGTCACAATAGAACAAAGGACTAGCATATCCAAAGCCATTATTTTTATAAGGATAAATGCTAGGAAATAAGTTTCCTTCTTTTATCGAAGTAGCTAGTCCAGTGATTCTAGATAAGTGAAAAAATGTATCATGTTCAATTCCTAGAAAATCTTTTGTTAGATAAGGGAAAGTAAAGCAAATCGTGATAACTAGTGCGATAAGTATACGCAAAATCAATTGATGTTTTCTTAGCCAAAGTACCATGATCCAAACCACTCTAACATATGAATATAAGATAACGAAGTGCCATGCCCTGCAATAACAGGTAAAAATAAGATAAAGATGACAATAGACACAACAACAAATGCTTTAACAAATTTCTCATATTTCTTGTTATATGAAACAAGCTTTGTACACATATAAACAATCGATAGTAACATGAAGAAACTTGTTGGATAAAAATGATAAGCAAATATACATCTTTGTACAAATGAAATCCAAGGGAATAATGCTGTAAGATAACCAATTGTAATCACAAAAGCAATCTTAGATTTATGTTTGAACATAGCATAGATTGTATAAAGAATACTGATTAAGCCAACCCAAGTAATAATAGGATTGGTAAAACAAGAAATCGTATGACTTAATCCATTTACATCTGTTCCATAGTAATACCAAATAGGTCTTATATCTAATATCCATTGCCACCAAGAACTTTGATAAGGATGTGTAGCTTTTAAATTAATATGATACTTATACATATATTGTATTTGAGCAATGACATTAGAAACACTGTAGCCATCACGCCATACTTTTGTAGGTATATATGAAACAAAATAGATAATAATTGGGATAAAGATAAATACAATGAAACACCATAAAATGGTTAATATTGTTTCTTCAGTGTATTTTTCCATTACAGGTAAATCTTTATTCTTTTTATAGATGTGATACTCTTGGTATAAATGTACAAAGAATAATATTGCTAGGCCTACTGCACTATAACAAGCAGTCCATTTTGTGGCAATTCCTAGTCCCATCGCAATACCGCTTCTAGCTAGTAATGATAATCGATAAGAGAATGTTGTGTCATAGAAATGCGTGTTAATATAGCGAATCATGTAATAGAACATGAGAAGAATAAAGAATACACTAAATGGTTCTAATGTAGCGATTCGTGATGTTGTTAGATGCATAAATTCAACATCTAATAAGATAGTGCCTAGAATCGCACTCTTTCTTTTATGAAATAATTCTTTAATCATCATGTAGAAAAGGGGAACCATGAATATACCAAATAAAGCTCCTGGTAGTCTCCAAGCTAAAGGATTATTTCCTAGTAACTTAATGCTTAAGGCAATTAAACTAGTACCTAGTAATGGGTGGACACTAGCATACATATATTCACCACTGGCGATTTCATTAGCATTTCTTGGATGATAGATTTCATCAAAATAACTTTGATCTAAATATGTTGGATGTAAGATAACTTTATCTTGTTCATCAATTAATAATGTAGCAGGATAACTAGAATCACTATAATCATCTTGTAAGATGGATATTGGTAATAAAGTATCCGAATCTTTTTGCTTAAAAGCAATTTCAGTTAATGAAGCATTTGCATTTTGTGAGTCTAATTTAATGTAACGATAATCCCAATCACCAGTAGTAATCTTATATGCATATATACTTCCATCCGTATAGGTCACGATATTATCCCAAGTATTTAAATCATTACTTCCAGATATTGTTATGTCTTTGATACCAAGTTGATAAGTAGAAAGATTACTGTTATTATCACCTTCGCAATAGAAAGCAATCACTTCATCAAAATTCGTTCCTTCTGTTAGTTCAAATATAATTTGTTCAGAACTACTAGAAGGTTGCCAAGTTGTATTAGGCATCGTTGTATTACCTAGTTTATATAAAGAAACTATGGCATAAATACTTGTTAAGAAAATCATCCAAACTAAATCAATATTGGTGTATTTTGTAACACTTGATGATTTTAAATGACTATCATTAGGCTTTAATTTAGGTCTTTGATAAGAAAAAGAAGGAATCACTTTCTTTAAAATAAAAAAGATTACAACTGCAATGAGTATAAATAGTAATATCGTTAATAACGATTCATTTTTAAAGATAGTATAACTGATAGAATTCATAATTTTCACCCAAAAAGTATTATATCAGTTCAACGCATAGAAATGAGTATAAAAGGATTGAAAATGTAGTGATATAATAAAGCTAATGAAATCGCAGACAATTAAAATTAGAAATCTTCCAAATACTTCACCAACACTATATACCGTATGTGTTAAACCAAAAGGTATATTAGTATTTTTGATGTTTATTGGATTAGTTGTTAGTTTTCGCTCTAGTTATTATTCATCGACTTTAGTTTGTTTAGTGATGATACCAATGTTTGCATTATGCTTTATGCCAGACCGTGAACTTGTTCGTTTTACACAAGATTATCTCATCATGTTTAATACAAGAAATAGAGATCAATGTTCCATTATTTATTGGGATGAAATTGTAAATTGGCAATATGAATGGCATCCATCAAGTGACTTACTAGTAGTAAATTTAGTGGATGGAACAAGTCAAAGTGTAGATATGTTTTCTAAAAAAAGTATCTTAAAATATATGAATTTATTTTTACCAAATAAAGAATTAAAGCAAAAGAAGTTTTAGCTAAATGTTAAAACTTTTTTAATTTTACACAAAAATTACATTGATTCGCTTTTTCTCTTAACATTCAATTTTTATATTAAAAATGTCTTTTAAAAGGAGAGAAAGAAATGAAGACAACAAATTTAACAAAAATCGTATTATCAGGACTTATGGGAATTTCACTAGTTGCTTGTGGAAGTAGTAATTCTTCTAGTGCAACTACTACAACTGAAGCAGAAGCTACTGCTACTACAGAAGCTAAAGCAGAAACAGCTACATTATCAGGTTCTTTAACAGCATCTGGCTCAAGTGCTTTATTACCACTTGCTCAAGCTGCTGCTGAAGCATTCATGAAAACAAATACAGATACTTCTATCGTCGTAAACGGTGGTGGTTCAGGAACAGGTTTAAAACAAGTTGCTGAAGGCTCAGTTGATATTGGTAACTCAGACGTTACAGCTGAAGAAAAATTAGACGCTGATGCTGCTAAAGATTTAGTTGATCATAAAGTAGCTACAGTTATCGTTGCTCCAGTAGTAAATAAAGAATTAGGTGTTACTAATCTTACTACAGAACAATTAATTGGTATTTTTACAGGTGCTACAAAGAATTGGTCAGAAGTTGGTGGACCAGATGAAGAAATCTTACTTGTAACTAGACCTAGCTCAAGTGGAACACGTGCATTATTCAAATCATGGGCATTAAATGGTGAAGAAGAAGCTAGTAACGAAGCTCTAGAAACAGATGACTCAGGAACACTAGTTCAAACTATTTCTGATAACAAAGGTGCTATTGGTTACGTTGCATTATCATACTTAGTAAACAATGATGCAGTTCAATCAGTATCTATCGATGGTGTTGAAGCTTCATTAGATAATACATATAACGGAACATACAAAGTTTGGGGTTATGAACATATGTATACAAAAGGTGAAGGTAGCGACCTTGCTCAAGCATTCATTGAATATATGATGAGTGATGCATTTGCTAGCAACATCGAAGGTATGGGATATGGTGTATCTTCTAAACTAAGTGATGCAGCAATTAAAACTCACGAATAATCATTAGTACAATATTTAAATAATTTACATGAGCAAGCTTATTCAAGCTTGCTCTAATCTTAAGAGGTGGATATGGATAAAGCATTACGCAAGGATAAACAATATGCTTTGATGATTAAAGCGGCAGGAATATTTATCATCGCATTGACGATAGCAATTGGTGTATTTTTACTATTCAAAGGAACGGGTACATTTGTTCAAGGAAAACATTCTATCTTTGAATTCTTATTCTCTAGTGAATGGAATCCAACGGATAGTGCATCTAATCCTAGTGGTGGACACGTTGGCGCAGCGGTATATATCTTTGGTTCAATTTTAACTTGTTTCTTAGCTCTATTACTTGCCTTACCGTTTTCTGTAGGACTAGCAATCTTCATGAGTGAAATTGTTCCTCAAATTAGTAATAAATATATTCGACCAGCTGTTGAAATCTATGTTGGTATTCCTTCAGTTGTTTATGGATGGATTGGCTTAACGGTATTAGTACCATTTATTAAAACAACATTTCATGCAAAAATGGGTGGCTTCTCTGTTCTTGCGGCTGCAATTGTATTAGCAGTGATGATCTTTCCTACAATTACAACAGTAGCGACAGATGCGATTCAATCTATACCACAAGATTATCGTGAAGCAGCACTCGGTTTAGGATCTACACGTTTCCAAACAATATCTAAAGTTATTCTTCCAGCTGCGAAAAAAGGAATCTTTGTAGGTGTTATCTTAGGCTTAGCACGTGCTTTTGGTGAAGCACTAGCGGTAGCGATGGTTATTGGTAAAACACGTGCATTTCCAAAAAGTTTATTGTATCCAACATCAAACTTAACAGCTGCTATTGCGGCAGATATGGGTAATACAGCTGATGGTGGTGAACATAATCTAGCTTTATGGTCAATGGCTCTACTTCTATTCTTAATTTCTATGTTCTTAATTTTCTTGATTCATAAATTAGGCAATGAGAAAAAAGAAGAAAAACATAGTCATAAACGTGGAATGATTTTAATGCAAAAGTTAAAGAAACTTTATGGAGATAAATCTGATGAAAAGTAATGATGCAGTAATGATTAGAAGCCAAAAAATAGATAAAGCAATGACATGTGTCTTTTGGCTAATTGGTATTTTAACAGTAGGATTTCTAGTCTTATTAACAGGATATATTATTTATCAAGGAATTAGTGGATTTTATCCAGAACTATTAAGTGCAACATCAAATGGTATCTTAAACCAATTGTTTAATACGGTATATCTAGTATTCTGGTCATTATTAATCAGCGTACCAATTGGTGTTGGTGCAGGTATTTACTTATCAGAATATGCTAAACCAGGTAAATTTAGAGATTTCTTAGAAATTAGTATTGAATCATTATCTTCTTTACCTTCAATTGTTGTTGGTTTATTTGGATACTTAGTATTTATTTTGTGTACAGGAATGAAGTGGAACTTATTTGCTGGTGCTTTAGCAGTATCTATCTTAAGTCTTCCATTAGTAACTACGGAAACACATAATGCTTTAAAAAATCTTCCGCAAGGATATCGTGAGGGCAGTTTAGCCTTAGGTGCTACGAAATCACAAACAATTAAACAAGTTCTTGTGCCAGCTGCTTTCCACCAAATTACAACAGGTATCATTATGGCAGCAGGTAGAGGATTTGGTGAAGCGGCAGCTTTACTTTATACAGCTGGTCAAAGTACAAATATCAATTGGACGAACTGGAACATCTTTTCCCCAACTTGTCCATGGAATCCATTTAGACCAGGTGAAACCTTATCTTTACATATTTGGGTAATGCGTACTGAAGGAAGTTTAAATCCTAATGCGACAAACATTGCAAACTTCTCAAGTATGATACTTGTTATTATGACATTTGTATTTAGCTTGGCAGCACGTAAAATTTCACATAAAAAATAAAAGAAAGCAGATTGAAAAATCTGTTTTTTTATATAATAGAAGTATTGTAAGGAGAATAAATATGCTTAAGTGTAGGGAGTGTAAAGAATGTAATGGATTAGCTTGTAGAGGAGAAATACCAGGCCTAGGAGGAAAAGGGACTGGAGCAAGCTTTATCAGAAATGTTGAGGCATTTAAGAAAATAAAATTAAATCTTGATGTATGTGTAGAAGCAAAAGAGATATCGACTAATTGTAATATTTTAGGAATGGATTTAAGTGTTCCTATATTTGTAGCACCTATTGCAGGAATTAATAACAACTATGGCGCAGAGCTAAGTGATCATGATTATACTGCAATGGTATTAGAAGGTTGTGAAAAAGCAGGAATAAGAGCTTTTACAGGGGATGGAATCGATGTGAATGGTTTATTTGCGGAAAGTGCAAAAGCAATCGATGAAAATCATGGACATGGTATTGTCACAATGAAACCTTGGGTAAAAGAAGGAATTGATGAAAGAGCGGATATCTTAAAAGATTTAAATTTTGATATGTTAGCGATGGATGTAGATTCAGCAGGATTACCATTATTAAGAGCTGGTAAAACACCTGTAGAAACAAAGAGTGTTGAAGCTTTAAAGTATGTTAAAGAAAAAGTAGGTAAACCATTTATTGTAAAAGGGATTATGACAGTACATGGAGCATTAGCAGCTTTAGAAAGTGGTGCTGATGCAATTGTTGTCTCTAATCATGGTGGTAGAGTATTAGATGAAACTAGAGGAACAATTGAAGTATTACCTGAAATTGCAAAAGCTGTTCAAGGAAAGATGACAATCTTAATTGATGGCGGAATTCGTTCTGGAAGAGATATTTATAAGTGTCTTGCGTTAGGAGCAGATGGTGTATTAATTGGTAGACCATTAGCTTTAGCATGTGTAAAAGGCGGTAGTGATGGCCTAAATGAAAAGGTACAATCATTAAGAAATGAACTAGCTGATGCAATGCTAATGACAGGTAAACATACAATTGATGAAATAAATGAATCAGATGTTTATATTGAACAAATGAAATAATTTTCAAAAAAGTTTTGTTAGTATTTACACAAATGTGAAATAAGCGTATAATTCCTTTGTTTAAGTGAGGTTTATAAATGAGCACATATGATAATAATGCCTATTTCTGGCAGAAGGTAGATACAATATTTTTATCCAGTCATGTCAATATTATTAGACATAAAGGGGAAGTACACCCACATTTCAAAAATCTAGTTTATCCTACAGAATATGGACATCTAGAAGAAACAGGAAATGGTGATCCAATTTCTGTATATGTTGGAACAAAGAATCATAGTGAAATCACTGGAATGATTGTTGCGGCAGATATTCTACAAAAAACGATTGATATTAAAATCCTAGTAGGATGTACGGAAGAAGAAGTTACAGATGTTCTTCATTTCTTGAATCAAACAGATTTCCAAAAGACAGTATTGATTCGTAGAGGAAATGAAATGCCTTCGTGGGCTTACTCTGATAACTAATCTAAAAATTGTGTATGAACGAAGAGCATGTGAAGAACATGCTTTTTATTATATAAAATGGTGTATAAAAGCCTTAATTTAATGATATAAAATAAATGTTTATTCATAGAAGAAATTGTGAACATAAAAAAGAGATGATAGAACTAGAGAAAGCCATGATCAATTAGATGGTGTAAGAGTAGATGTAAAAGAAAAGTTTCCTAACAGTTTAATGTATCCAGGAGACACAGAAGGAGCAACAAGAAAAAGAACTTGTACAGAATAGTTATGAAACAGCTTGCACTATTTTAAATAATGGTGATATATACAAAGTGAAAGGAGATTCTGGTTCAGTTGATATTTATAGCATAGGCAAATCATTAGAAAATTCATATATGTATCATAACCATCCTAAGAATGAAACATGGTGTTCATTTAGTGCAGATGATGTTGGTGTATTTCTTGGTGATAAGGTGAAATATTCAAAAGTTTCTGATTACAAATATGAATATGAAATGCAAAGGACTGATGAAACAAAAGAAGTTTCTTTTAAAGAAGCGTATCATGAGTTTGAACAAAGCAAATATAAGAATGAGATAATAGAGCAATTAGAGAATCTTAATGCAGACGAAGATTGGAATGATATGGTAATGAAAATGCTATCTAATAAATATTGTTTTATCTATACTAGAAAACCAAAAAATGACTGAAGAATATAAAATGGAATTTGATAAGTTGATTGAAGAAATAAAAAAAGAAAATGACGAATTTATTAAAAATAAAGATTTTACAAAACATGTATTAGATTCCAAGGAAGAAAACGAGCTACAAAGAAAGCATGCAAAAATGATAAAAGAGTTTTATAAAAAATATGGCAAATAACACACATATTGAAATAGAAATAACAGAAGATAATCGAGAAGCATTCAAGAAAGCAACCAAAGAACAAATAGATTTAGCATTAAAAGCTGTAGGAGCTGAAATAGAAAGAAATGCTTCTTAAAAGAGCCTATTAATCTAAATAAAAAATCTCTAAGATGATTTTAGAGATTTAACATATTGCATAACATTTAGAGGAATATGACAATATCCGTTAGGATGTTTATCTAAATAAGATTGATGATATTCTTCTGCTTTGTAAAATATCTTTAATTGATCAAATTCCACAAAGAAAGCTGAATATTCTTTTTTCTTATTTTCTAGATAGTGACTAATTTCTTCATGGTCTTGTAAATAATAAATACCTGTTTGATATTGTTTGCCAATATCTTCTTTTTGTCTTTGGTATTCGGTAGGATCAATGCACATGAAATATACATCAAGAATTGTATTTAAAGAGAGAATTGTAGAATCATAGCGAATGGCTACAGCTTCTTTATAGTTTCCTTCACCTTTACAAACACTTGCATAATTAACGATTGTACCATTTCCATTTGCGTAGCCACATATTGTATCTGTTACACCATATAATGCTTGATATATATGTTCTACACCCCAAAAACAACCACCAGCTAATACAATCCATTTGTAATCATCACTAGAATCAAAAGTTGTAGGTTTACAATATTGTTTTGTCTTTTCTAAATAAAGGTAATCATTTTCTTCTTTGATGATTTCAAATCCATTATGCGTAAGAATATGTCTTACTTTTTTATCACTCGAATTGATAGAAGCTTGTAACTTACTAAAAGGATATGTTTCACAGAACGAATAAATTGCTTGCATAGCATAGTGCATGTTTTGATATTCTGGATTAATTTCAAAATAGATATCATATATAGCTTCACTAACTTTCGTTAAAGATATTTTACCTATCGCAATATTCTCGACGTATATCGTGATTGAATCATCATTTGTTTCTTTTAAATATAAGTTATTCATGAAAGTATTATGTCACTTGAAGACAAAAAATAAAAGCAGGAGAACCTGCTTTTAGATTATATGAATAGGAACATTACGATGAAGTGACATAAGCTGCCAGCTAATACAAATAGATGGAATAACTCATGATTACCAAAGCCTACATCATTCTTAGGAATAAGATTCAATTTTAATGAATAGATGACGCCACCAACTGTATAGAATAAACCACCAGCTAGTAACCATAAGAAACCAACTTGACTTAAACCTGTAATTAATTCGGGTAAAGCAATGATACATGCCCATCCCATTGCAATATACATGACGGATGATACCCATTTTGGACAAGTGACAAAGCAAAACTTAAAGATCATTCCAAGTATTGCTATGGCCCATATACAAATTAGAAGTCTTAGTCCTAATGGATTAGGGATAACCGTTACGCATAGTGGTGTATAGCTACCAGCGATTAAGATGAAAATACTCATATGATCAATTTTCTTTAATATTTTATTTACTTTATAAGAGATATTAAATGAGTGGTAAGATGCACTAGCTCCATATAATAGAATCATACTTAGCATAAATACACCTAAACTAATCATTGTTAGAAGGGAAGCACCTTTGTTACTAGCGTGAATGAGTAATACTGGTGTAAGAAATATTGCACATAAGAAACCAATAAAGTGGGATAAAGCACTTAATGGATCCTTTGCTTTAAAAGTATATTTTGGATTGTATTCGGTATAATTTAAATTTAAAGTAGTCATATTATTACCTCCTAATCGGTTATTTAATAACCGATTACACTTATTATATTATCCGTTATTGAATAACTTATCAAGGGGTAAGAATAAATTTATTTGACGAACTTAAGTATCGCTTATAGAATTAAGCTATGAAAAAGAATGAAAAAGTAATACAAACATTAAATAACTTTAAATTACCTACATATGAAGAAATTCCTAATGTAGGGTTATATCTAGATCAAGTCACAAAATATATTAACAGTTTCTTGGAAGAATATGATGAAATGAATGTTACACCATCTATGATTAGCAACTATGTAAAGCTTAAATTAATTTCTAAAGCAAACAAGAAAACATATTCTAGAGATCAAATTGCAGGATTTATCTTTATTGTATTTGCTAAGACAGTTTTATCGATGAATCATATTCAATATCTTCTTCGTTTACAACTAGAAAAGTATTCTACTAAAGAAGCATATAGTTATTTCAGAGATGAATTATTAAATGAAATAAATTTATTCTGTTCTAATGAAAGAAATGATTTTAATGACGAAAAAATAGAAGAAAAGCGAATGTTACATTATGTTGTTGTAACAATCGCTCATAAAATGTATTTAGATTGCTATTTTAGGGAAACAGAAGAAGCTAAAGACTAATACCAGAGAAGGTTCTCATAATATCTAATTCATGATTGAGAATCTTTTTTGTTTCTTCTAATGCTAGTTCATATAACTCATCAAATGATTTATTTTCATTTAAGTTCTCATTTAAAGGATAAGTAATATCATGAGTTAGATTTAATACAGAAGGGTTTTCTTCTTTTTGATTTAGCATCATTCCACTAACAAATTTAGGTAAATGGAATAATGATTCAACATGAGTTACAAATTTATATTTCTTTTGGTTATTTGGGCTTAATAATTTTGTTAAATGAGATATTCCTTGTATTGATTCAAGAATATCTTTTTCTTTTATATCCCAACCATATACTTCAGAAAATAAAGCTTTATACATTGTTGCTAAAGCATTAGCTTCTAAATCATTAATTTTTAAATATTTGTAGACATCATAATCTTCAATTGTAGATTGATGTTTTTTTAAGATATAACAATCAATTTCCGCTTCACTATGAATATGTAGTATTCCTTCTGAACATTGATATTTGTCATGGTTTAATTCTGCATTCTTATTGATTAAAGGATGTGCATTAGAATCTAAAGCATAGTGACAAACAAAGCCTGCATAATAGCTATAAAGCATAGTATGGAACGAACAATACTTTTCCATGAATTCAATCGTTTCTTTTACATTATGGTCATGCATATATTCTCCATATTTTTTTAGAGAATTAGGTAATGCTACATAATGACTAAAGAAGAATAAATCTGGTCCTTCACTACCTAAATAGAATAGGGGAAGGCTAGTGATACGTTCTTTAGCTGTTTCATCAAGTAACTTGTAAACATCTTTTGAAAATTCAAAATGTGTAGTAGCTGCTGGCATAAGTCTTCCTTTACTTTGTTAAAGCATCCATGATGTTTTTCATCTTAGATGCTAGACCTGTAATCTTTTCGATGGATACAGAACATACCGCAACACGAATGCCTTTTGTGACTAGTACGGTATAAATATGATTTTCCATAAATGCTTCATGGACTTTACTAGCTAATGCTTGATCTTCTATTTTTAAAGTGACAAAGAATCCTTCTTTATATGGGTATACTTCTAGACCACAATTACTAGCTTCTGTTAAGAAAATATCACTTCTTTGTTTCATGATATCGATATACTTTTGTTTTTCACTCATGAAGACGTCGTGATTATCTTTGACAACCCAAGCAAAGTTATCCATTACAGAGTTATTGATGTTAGACCAAGTAGCTCGAGCATATTTTTCCATAACAATAATAGCTTCATTAACATCTTTCTCATTTTTAGCAAATACAACTAATGCACCACATCTCATACCGTAAGAAGTAAGAGTTTTTGAACAAGAGAAAGCAACTGTTATCATGACATTATCAGAAATGTTATTGAAACATTCCATATAATCACGACTTTCAGCTAGATGATTTGAATAATCTATATAAGCAATATCATCTAATAAGACAATTGGTGTCTTTTTACTAGCTTCATTTAAGATTTCAATTAACTTTGTCCATTCTTCTTTTGTTAAAGAATATCCTGTAGGGTTATGGCAAGGATCATTTAGAACCATAACAACTTTATTTTGTTTTTCCTGAATCGCTGTGATTTGTTCTTGAACACTTTGTAAGTTGAATGTATCGCCATCAAAATTGTGATAGAAAGCAGTCTTAATGCCATTTTCGCTAGCCATAAGTTTATAAGATCCCCAAGCAATTTCAGGAAGTAATACTGTTTCACCTTTATCTAAGAAAGTTGTGATAGAAAGGGATACAGCACCAGTTCCACCAGGAGTAGCGATAACATCATGTGCTAAATGAATATCTTTTCCTTGTGTTACCCACTTATATACTTCGTTACGGTAGTTTGCGTTACCTTTAAAGCTTTCAGCATATTTTGCCTTAATAGCATGATTAATTGCATCATAATGATCAAATACACTATCATAGGCAACAATCTTGCCATTTTCGTCGTATAAAGATCCAATTGTTGCGTCCACAACATTTTCACTACCATTTTCTTCAATATCTTTTTTTGCAAGTTTTACGATGGCAAAAACAGTATCTTCGATAGGTGTGTTATTTGCACTAGATTTAATAAATGTCATATAGTCTCCTTTTTAAATAAATATGTTCCAACACGTACTTCTGTACTTCCTTCTTCAATTGCTATTTTATAGTCATTACTCATGCCCATAGATAATGTATGCATAACTTCTGTACCATATTTTTCTTGTAAGCTTTTGAAAATAACGTTAGCTTCATGAAAAACAGCACGTATTTCTTGTTCATCACTTACATGTGGACCCATAACCATGATACCTTCTACATGAATATGAGGATAATCTTTTAATGTTTCAAAGAAAGGGTAGACATCTTCTTTTTTGAAACCTGTTTTACGAAAATCATTTTCTGCTAAATGAATTTCTACTAATGCTCGAATTGAGATGTCTTTCTTTTGGCAATATTTCTCAATTTCTTTAGCTAATTCGATAGAATCAAGTGATTCGAGTACTGCGATATGAGGAATAACATCTTTAATTTTATTACGTTGTAAATGACCAATGAAATGCCATTCTATATCATCATGTAAATCAATCTTGGTTAATAATTCATCACTTCTATTTTCACCAAATGCTCTCTCACCAAGTTTGTAATATTCTTCTATATCTTCTCGTGATCTCTTTTTTGATACCACAAGTCTTTTCACTTGATTGCCTGTATTTTGTTTTAATATTTCATAATTCTTAATTTCAATTGACATGCAAAAATTATAGCACTCTCCATGTTATAATAGGCTCATAAGAAAGAAAAAAGTATGAAAAAAAATAGTTTGTTACAAATATTAGCTGTCATGTTATGTGGTGCTGCAATCGTCATTGTTTCTGTTAGTTTAACGATGCATACGCTTTCTAGTACTTTAGAAGAGAAGAATGAACCTAAAGTAGTAGAAAGTGCCTTAGATTATGATTCATCAAGTGTAATTCAAATCTTTGGTACAGGTATGGTTGATAGCACAAATAGTGCAGTTACACTATCACAAGAACTTGATGAAGCAATATCGAATTATAATGTGTCTGTTTATCATCAAAAAAATACAGATACAGTCGAAGCACAAAATGTTGCGGATTTATTTGTGAATGCTGGTTTTACTACCGTTGGTTTAGCCAATAATGAAAGTAATGACGATGGTAAAACAGGTGTATTTAATGCCATGAATTATTGGAATCAAAAAGATATCCTAACGCAAGGTATTAATACTAGTACTGATATTCAAAATATTCATCGTCCATTTGAAGAAAATGGGATTAGTATTGTGTATTTAAGCTTTACCGATGTATTGAATACAGAAATGGGTGAAAAAGAACAATATCTTGTTAATGTATATGATGATGAAAAAACACCTGAAATTGTAGAAGAAGCTAGAAGTAATGCGGATGTTGTCATTGTTTCAATGTATTGGGAAGGGGCAAATGGTTCTTATCCTACTGATAGACAAAAAGAAGTGGCACAACGTTTAGCAGATAGTGGTGCATCGATTATCTTTGGAAATGCTAATGATGCAATTCAACCAATTGAGTGGATTGATGATACTTTAGTATTCTATTCTATGGGTAATGTATTAACGGATGAAGAAGATTATGCATTAGGCCTAGTTGGTACAGTGACAATCACAAAGCATACCGTTTATGATAAACAACAAATAGAATTAACGAATCCTAAAGTAGATTGTGTATATGAAAAGAAAGATACAGATGGTAGTATTTCCGTATCTTTCTATGACAACAATACACGTTTAGCTACGACATATGCTGACCTAATAGGTGTATTACATATGATGGATGATTCCATTCGGATTGGTGGTATACAATAATTACTTTAATTTTCTATTTTTTAAAATAGGAGTAATCATTTTAAAACTAACGAATAACACAATTATCTCTATTGGTAGCATAATTGTGTTTTTTATTGCACTTTTTGTCATGTAATAGATATACCCCTTAGAATAGAGCATCATTGACCAAAGAGAACCAATGCATACATTTACGAAATAATTGATGATGATTTTCGCAGGGATAATATTTTTGAAGGTAATTTCTTTTTGATAGAAAAATAATGCATAAATAAGTTCCCCAAGCATCCCACTGAACATATAGCCAATAAAAAATGGTCCATCTGGATGAACGATAAAAGAAACAATATCAGTAACTGACGCAGACACAATACCTGCTACAGGGCCTAAAATACTCGCTTCTATCGCTACTAAGATATAAGTGATAGATAAATGTAAGTTTTCTCCTACAGGTACATAAAAACTAGATAGAATCACTTTTAAAGCAATCATCATACTCATGATGGCTAAGTATTTTGTAGATTTTAATTTTTGAATAGAAGAATTCCAATAAGATTTAGAAAACATGTGCTTAAGCTCCTTTCTTACCCTGAAGTGGAAAGAAATGCTTTTCACACTGAGGGAGTTTTATTTGTTACCGCAAGAATCATCTTTTCGTCCCTAGGATGCTCCATTTCCTAAAGCACTTAACGCAACAAATAATTTTAATGTAAATAGAATATCATAAATTATTATGCATACAAGTTTTTTATTTTATAACAAAGAATTAATGCATTCTTTATGGTCAAATAACGGTTGAAAGAGTAAAATTTGTACGTATGAAAAATATAGTCGTATTAATTAATGAATTAAATGAAATTCAACCTGTTCTTGAAGCAGGAGCTAACGAAATCGTTATGGGAGTAGAAAATTATACTTTTTCTGCTATCAAAAAACATTCTATCGATGAAATAAGAAATCATTCTGTATTAATGAATCGTTTCTATTTTCAAGATGAAGTAGAGTTATTAAAACAGCAATTAAATGCATTAAAAGAAAGAAATGTAAATCATATTTATTTCTGTGATCCAGCAGTATATTACTATGCTTCAGAATTAGATTTAGTAAGTCACTTAATCTATAAACCAGAAACAATGATGGTTAGTGCAAATGATCTTTTATTTTGGCAAAGTCAAGGTGTCTATACTGCATCTGTTTCAACATTAATCACTTTTGAAGAGACAGAAAAAATACTAAATGAAGTAAAACACGCTGAAGTGACAATCCACGGTCATCTTTTAATGTCTGAATCAAAGAGACAACTTTTGACTTCTTATTTTGACTATACAAAACAAAATATAGAACAAGGAAAAATCTATTATCTAAAAGAAATGAAAAGAGAAGATTTAATGCCAGCTTATGATGATGAATATGGTACATTAATCTATTCGGATTTTGTTCTAGAATCTTTTGATGAAATTTCATCTTTCCATACTGATCGTTTCTTTATGGATTCGTTACTTTTAGATACAGATGCTTTAGTTGATGCAGTGAAAATTTATCGTGGTATTTTAGATGAAAAAGACATGAAGAATGAAGTGAATGAATACTTAACAAAATATGCAAGTCTTAAATTTACTTCAGGATATTATAAGGAGAAAACAATCAAATGAAGAAGCCAGAATTATTAGCACCTGCAGGTGACTTAAATCGATGCAAAACAGCTATTTTGTATGGCGCAGATGCCGTATATCTTGGTGGACAATCTTTTTCTCTTCGTTCTCGTGCATCTAATTTTACAATTGATGAAATTAAAGAAGCGTGTGATTTTGCTAAAGCGCATAACGCTCGAATCCATGTGACAGTGAATATTATTCCTCATGATGAAGATTATGTTGGTTTAAAAGAATATGTGCAGAAATTAGAAGAAATTGGTGTAACAGCGGTCATCGTGGCATCTGTTGGTATCATGAAAATTGTTAAAGAATGTACAACAAAATTAGAAGTGCATTGTTCAACACAAATGAGTATTACGAATGCTGAAACAGCGATGTTTTTAAAAAATGCATTAAATATTGACCGTGTTGTTTTAGCTAGAGAATGTTCGATAAAAGATGTACGTGAAATTAGTGAAAAGTGTCCAGTAGAAACAGAAGCTTTCATTCATGGTGGCATGTGCGTCAATTATTCAGGACGTTGTACATTAAGTAATCGTATGACTTTGCGTGATGCAAATAGAGGTGGTTGTGCCCAAAGTTGTAGATGGTCATATCACTTATATGATGAAAATAAAGAATATACAGAAAATGAACTATTTACGATGGGATCGAAGGATTTATGTGCATTACCTGTAATTTATGATCTTATGGAAGCAGGGGTTTCATCTTTTAAGATTGAAGGAAGAATGAAGACAGAATACTATGTTGCCTCAACTGTATCTTCTTATCGTCATTTAATTGATGAAATCTATGAAAATCAAAAACCTTTATCAGAAGAACGTATGCAATATCATTTAGATGAAATCATGAAAGCGGAAAATAGACAAACTTGTACTGGTTTTTATGAAGGTAGGGCTGCAGTAAATTCTATTATTCATCATGAAACAAGTGATGTAGATGTAAATCATGGTTTCTTAGGAAGAATACAATCTTATGATGCTAGTACAAGTGTTGCGGTAATTCAATCGCGTAATCCATTTGCTGTAGGAGATAAGATAGAAGTTTTATCACCAGGTAAAAAGAATCGTGATTTTGTCATCACAAAGCTAAAGAATGATAAGAATGAAGTCATTGAAGAATGTCGTAATCCAATGTCTATGATTCAAATAGAAGTACCTTTTGAAATAGAAAAAGGCGATATTTTTAGGAGGTACTAAGAATGATTATAGAAGGTGATGTTAGTGTTAAAGCTAGCTTATTAGGTGGTAAGCGTGATGTACAAGTTGTATATATTGACGCTAAAAGACATGATAAAGATGCACATTTTATCGAAAGAAAGTGTGAAGAAAAAAATATTTGTGTCGAAAAAGTAAGCCGTGAATATATTGAAAACTTAGCTTTAGGACATACTCATGGTGGTGTGATTGCTGAAGTAGGTACTAGAAAATACGACAAATTAAAGGATGTATTAAAAGTGGAAAATCCTTTTGTTGTATTACTAGAAGGAGTAGAAGATCCTTTTAACTTAGGGTATATCATGCGTTCGCTATATAGTGCTGGATGTAATGGATTAATTTTAAGAAATCGGAATTGGGATAAAAATGAAAGTACGATTTTGAAATCAAGTGCTGGAGCATTCGAGTACTTACCTACGATATTAAGCGATGATTTAGAACAAGATATTATCTTATGTAAAGAAAACAAGCTACATGTTTATGCGGCAATGCGAAAAGATGCGAAAGCATATTTTGACGGAAATTATAAAAAACCTGTATTATTATTGATTGGTGGGGAAATGAGAGGATTATCTTCTAAAGTGTTAAAATTAGCAGATGAGAATATTTATATTCCTTATGCAAATGACTTTAGAAATGCATTAAATGCAGCTGGTGCTGCAGCAGTTTTAGGATTTGAAGTTATGCGTCAAAGAAAAGGAGAAAATTAGTATGAAAGAAGCTTATTATTTTCATGAAGACACAGTGATTCTAAATTATTCTAAAAAGTATTTCAAAGATTCCGTTGACTTATTATCTTCTGATGGATTTAAAGATTTTTTAACAGTCTATCTAAATGCATTAGAAAAACATCACCATGATTTACACAAATGGGTAATTGATAGTTGTGAAGGTAAAGAACCTTTAGCTCAAATTGTTAAAGTATTTAAGTTAACACTTATCATGGGATTAGATGAAATTCACAGTCCTCTTGTAAAGGATAGAGGAAAGTTACTTGCCTTTATCGAAGAAGGATATAACGAGTGGCGTAAGTTACAAAGATATTCATTCTTATATACACACAATGAAGAAGGATTCCAACTTCAAAACTTTATTGAAGCTGATACAAATTTAAATGCTGTTATTTTAAGTTTCTATCGTACTGTTGAAGAAATTGTTAGAGGATCAAAAAACAAAGTGTATCGTCAACTACAAGCAGGTACAAATGCTAGTTTCTTATTACAATATTACGATATTGAATTAAGCAAAGAATATAAAGAATTAGAAGGTATTCCATTTGTTAATAGTATTATGCTAAGAACACCACTAATTCTTCATCCAAAATCAAATAAACGTACAAATACATTCGTAGAACATCCATATAATCCAATTAAAGATTTTGTATGTGGTGAAGAAGAATGGATTGTATATCCTGCTAAAGTAGGTTCATTACTTGTTTATGCATATTTCCATAGAAATTACATTTCAAGTTGCGCGTCAATGGCAAACTTATTTGAACTTGCTTCACCAGAAGATGCAGTTAAGAAACCAGATGCAATTATGTTATTTGGTAATCCTGATGGAACAAGCGATACAGTTTTCTATCATGATACAAAGAATGAAATTTGGGTTGGTAAAGTAAGTGCAAGTAAAGAAATTGATTACTTTGGTTATACAAAGAAGATGATTCTTACACTTCATAACTTAGCAATGATTCAAAAAGGCTGGTTACCAATTCATGGTGCAATGGTAAACATGTACTTAAAAGATGGTACAAAGAAAGGTTTACTATTCATGGGTGATTCTGGGGCAGGTAAGTCTGAAACAATTGAAGCATTAAGTGTATTAGCTAGTGATTTAATTGATCACCAAGAAACTGTATTTGATGATATGGGTTCTGTTCATATTGATGAAAATGGAAATATCCGTGCCCAAGGTACAGAAATTGGTGCATTTGTTCGCTTGGATGACTTAGATAAAGGAACAGCATATAAAGATATGGATCGTTCAATTTTCTTTAATCCTGAAAAATCTAATGCTCGTGTCGTTTTACCAGCTGCGCCAATTGATGTTGTTACAACAGATCAAAAAGTAGATTGTTTCTTATATGCAAATAACTATACCGATAAAAGAGGTATGCATATATTTGAAAACCCTGATGAAGCAAAACAAGTATTTATTGAAGGAAAACGTTTTGCCTTAGGTACAACACAAGAAAAGGGTATTTCTACAACATTCTTTGCAAATCCATTTGGACCAATGCAAAAACAAGAAGAATGCTCAAAACTTATCGATACAATCTTTGCAGAACTATTTAAAGAAAATATTCCTGTTGGTGAAATTTATACATGTCTTGGTCTAGAAAATAAAGGCGATCACGGTATCAATCAAGCAGCAGAAAGCTTATTAGAATTTGTTAAGCAAAAATAATGAGTGAGAAGGCCACAAAAACGGCCTTTTTTTGTA
>CAVCUC010000007.1:0-18151 GCA_963605225.1 bacterium | reverse complement strand
TTTTGTACAATGAAGGTATGAAAAACAAACAAGAAAAAATTATCGTAAAAGAACCATCGATTCGTATGCAAGAGTTATGCAATATATTAGGAATAACGCCTACTTCAATTCGAAATTATGAAGATAATCACGCAATTCATACTAAAAGACAAGATAATGGATATCGTTTCTATTATTTTAATGATGTTTTACAAGCACTAAATTTAAAGTCTTTTATCAATTTGGATTTATCATTAAAAGACGCAAAAGAATTAACATATCACGCAAACTTCGAAAATAATTGTTTAAAGCTAGATAAAATTAGTCAAACACTAGATCAAAAGATTGCTTTCTTACAACATCAAAAAAAGCGCTTAGAAAAGATAAAGTATTTTTATGAATTACTCATTGAATTAGAAGGACAATATGTTGAAAAAGAAATGGAAGGCTTTTATTGGTTAGAGTGTCAAAATCAATTAGATATTATTAATGATGAAAAGAAAGAAATAATAGCAAAATGGAATAATCAATCACCATTCTTTTTTGCGGCATGTCGAAATAAGTTTAAAACATTATCTAAAACACAACTAGCGGATATTGGCTTACTCATTTACGAACAAGATCAATCATTATTTGAAGCAGAAGATTTAAAATATTGTACTTATACAGCACCATTTAAATGTGTCATGACAATTACAAAATCAAATTATAAATTAACAGACTATTATTCAGTTATCGAAAAACCAATAGAGTATCTAAAAGAAAATCATTATGAATTAACGGATGATATTATTTCTATTTTGATTGCTAGTGATTTGATGATTGATGGAAGTGATGATTATTACGATTATTATTTAACAATTTTCCCAATTAAGCATTGACCCCTCAACGATAGAGGACTTTATGATGCAGTCATAAAGGAGAATGGGAAATGAAAAAATGCTTAAATACGTTACTATCTTTCTTGATGGTAACAACTCTTATGGCTTGTGGTTCATCTACTACACAAACTGAGAGTGGCTTGAAAGCTGGTACTTTTACTGGTGTTTCTAGCAATGGAATGGGAGGAGATGTTGAAGTAGCTGTAACATTTACTAGCGAAAAGATTGAAAAAATCGAAGTTACAAAACAAAATGAAACTCCTGGTAAATCTGATCCAGCTATCGAAAAGATTCCAACATCTATCGTAGAAAATCAAAGTATTAAAGTAGATACTGTTAGTGGAGCGACTGTTACAAGTAAAGCAATTATCGAAGCTGTAACAAATGCTATTGAAGAAAGTGGTAATGACGTTAGTCAATTTGAAAAAGAAATTGAACAAAAAACAAGTGATGCAGTAGTTGACTTAAGTGCTACTGTTGTTATTGCTGGTGCTGGTGCTGCAGGATATACAGCAGCTCTAACAGCATATGATGAAGGTGCAGAAAGTGTAATCGTTGTTGAAAAAGAAGGAACAGTTGGTGGTAATGCGATTGTTTCTGGAGGTTTCGTAGAAAATACAGAAGAAAGTCTTAGACCAGAAAATAACGCAGGTTATACAGCGACAATTGAAAGTGTAATCGCAGCTGGTCCACAAAATGATGGTGAAAAAGCTGTTTGGGATGAATTTGTTGCGGACTATAACGCTTTTAAAGAAAGTGGTTCAACAAAAGTATATGATAGTGATATTTGGTTTGCGATTGATTTAGCTAGAATTCAAGGTGAAGAAGTGAGTGATACTTCTTTCCAAGAAATGTTAAAAGACTTTGATACATGGTTTGCTGAAAAAACTGGTGCCAAATGGAAATCACCTACTGCAGGAATCGTTGGTTATTCTTGGCCAAGATGGAGTAGTGTAGAAGGTTATTATTCTGGTGTTGGTTTCTTCCATTACTATGATGAATGGATTAAGAAAGAAAATGCTAACATTCAAATTATGACAGATACGCCAATGACAGATTTAATTGTCAATGATGCTGGTGAAGTGACAGGACTTGTTGCTAAAGGAAAAGATGGAACAACATACAATATTACAGCTGAAAAGGGTGTAATTATCGCAACAGGAGGTTACGCAGCAAATACACAAATGGTTAAAGAAACAGATGGTATTTGGGGTGATGCACTAAGTGAAGATATCATTACAACAAATTCTAGTGGTGATACTGGTGATGGTTTATTAATTGCTGAAAAGTATGGAGCTGTTTTACTAGGTATGGAAAATACAATGTTATTCCCACTAGCTGATGTAAAAACAGGTTCAACTGAAGCGATTGTTGGTACAACAGCTTCAGCATTAATTGTAAATAAAGAAGGTAAGCGTTTCGTTGATGAAACAAAAGATCGTTACACAATTAGTGGTGCAATGCTAAATCAAACTGATAAATTGGGTTATATCATTTCATCAAGTGAAAACTGCTTAATTCAAGATGGTAAAACACAAGGCGGTGTCGATGTAGAAAAGATGCTTGCTAATGGTGAACTATATACAGCAGATACTTTAGAAGAATTAGCTGAAAAAGCTGGTATTGATTACGATGCACTTCAAGAGACAATCGCTACATATAACAAGTCTTGTGAAACATATGTAGATGAAGAATTTGGTAGAACTACATTTGAACCAAATAGTGCTATTGGAGAAGGTCCATATTATGCTTATCCATGTACTCCAGCAAGTCATATTACAATGGGTGGTGTTCTAGTTACGCCTAATGCTGAAGTATTAAATAGTAATGAAGAAATCATCAAAGGATTATATGCTGCTGGAGAAGTAACAGCATACAATTGTGGTATTGATGGTTCATTCCCAGCAGGAAGAGTTGCCGCAAAAGCCATTATGGGTAAATAGATTCTAATCTTATTTATAAAACAAAAGGGGAAATGAAAAACGCTTGAAGCAAATTGCTTTAAGCGTTTTTTAGAGGGGGATTAGTATTTGTTAAAGGTTACGGTAAATATGCTTCCTTTATTTAGTTCACTTGTAAGAGTAATTGTGCCATTACATTTTTGTACAGCATGTTTTACGATGGATAAACCAAGTCCTGTTCCACCAGTATTTCTAGAATGACTCTTATCTACACGATAGAATCTTTCAAATATTCTAGCTTGACTATCTTGAGGAATACCAATGCCTGTATCACTTACGGATAAGATAGCATTTGTTCCTACTTCAAATGTTTTTACAGTAACAACACCATTTTCTTTATTATAACGAATAGCGTTATCAATTAAGTTATAGATGATTTCATAAACTAAACGTACATTTGCGGTAATATGAGCATCTTGTAAGTCATAATCAACTGTAACATGATGTTTTTCAGCACTTTCTGCTAATGTTTCTTTTACTTCTTCAACAATTTCGGAAATATTAATTGCTTCAGATGTTTCCGCTTTATCTTCATCTAATTCAGATAAACGAATGATATCATCGATTAGAGATAGTAGTCGTTTAGATTCTTTAAATATACGTTCATTAAATGTTTGTATATCTTCATCTTTTACTAAGTGATTGATTAATAACTCACTAGAACCCATGATGCTTTGTAAAGGTGTCTTTAACTCATGGGATACATTTGCAGTAAATTCTTTACGCATGATTTCTGTATCATGTTCAGCAGTTACATCATAGATTAATATGCTATAACCATGTGCTTTTTCATGCTCTACAGAAGAAACGCTAATATGTAAGAATTTATCAAATAGTTCTAATTCTTTTTCGGCATTACCTTGTTCTTTAGCTAGCTCAATTAAACTTGTATAGTTTTCATCTCTAGAGATACTAATTAAATGTTGTCCTAAAACATTACTATTTACATGTAATAATTCTGTAGCAGAACGATTGATGCTTAAGATACATTCTTGATCATCTATTAAAATTAATCCTTCTTTCATGGCAGAAGTAATTTCATCAAATTCTTTTTGTTTCTGCTTGAGTTCTTCTACTTGGTGATCAATTTGTTTATTTTGATGATCAATTCTTACAAGTAGAGGGGCGATTTCATCATATCCTTGGCTATCTAAAGGATGATCTAAATCAAGATGATTCATTGGTTCTACAATTCGTTTACTTACACGTTTTGAAATGTAATAACTTGCAATAAAGGCGACAATGAGAATCCAGAGTAGTGGGGTAAATAAGCGTAAGATTGTAATCCAAATACTTTCACGGTCATTAGATACACGTAAGAAACTTCCATCTGCCAATTTAATAGCATAGTTCATTGTCTTTTTGCCAAGAGTAGTAGAAGTACGTGTACTTTCTCCTCTACCATAGAGGTAAGCTTCTTTAATTTCATCACGTTCTAAGTGATTCTCTAGCTTACTTGCGTCTACTTTAGAGTCATATAATACTGTTCCATCCGAATCAATCCAAGTAATACGGTAATCTTCAGTGAGGTTTAAACCATCTAAATAATCACTTGAATTTAAGGCTACTCCTTCAGAAACAAGTTCTGCTTCATTCGCTAATTCTTTCATTGTTAGTGAAGCAAAGTAACTGTTTAGTGCTAAGGTGAATAGAACAATAGATCCCATTAATACAAGAATTGTAGTAAGAAATACAGATTTAAATATTCGATTCGTCATAATTATATTTTCTCCTCGAAGCGATATCCTACACCTCTAATTGTTGAGATATGATCTTGAGCTTCATTTAATTTTTGTCTTAATGTTCGAATATGAACATCGACAGTTCTTGTTTCACCATCATATTCTGTACCCCAGATTGAATTTAATAGTTGTTCACGAGTAAATACAATTCCAGGGTAAGATATGAGTAATTTGAGTAACTCATATTCTTTAAGCGTTAAATCAATCTTTTGATCATTAACGTAAACTTCATGACGATTAGGTATAAGTTTGATATCACATAGTTCAATGTTTTTATCGTCTTTTGTTGTTTTAGTGACACGACGTAATACAGCACGTACTCTAGATACCATTTCCATCATGCCAAATGGTTTAGCTAGATAATCATCTGCACCTAAGTCTAAGGCATTGATTTTATCGAATTCACTGCCTTTAGCGCTAGCCATGATTACAGGTATATTTTTTGTTTCTTCTTTTGCACGTATTTTCTTTAAGATTGTTACACCATCTTCATCTGGTAACATAATATCAAGCAAGATGAGTTCAGGTTTTTCTTTCTTTAATGCTATGAAGAAGTCAGCACTATTAGAAAAACCTACTGCTTCATATCCTGTTTGTTTTAATGTGTAGATTTCAATGTCCCTAATACTTTGATCATCTTCTAAGCAATAAATCATATTAACTCTCTCTTTCTCTATTTCCTGTAATAGAATATATAACCCATTCTGCTAGGTTTACCGCATGGTCACCAATCTTTTCATAATACTTAGCAATCATTACTAAATCAATTGCGTAGGCGTTTCGGTTTGGGTTCTCTCTTATTAATTCTATTATCTCATTGCGCTCTTCAATAAACAAATCATCAATGATATCATCACTCACAATTACTTTTTTTGCTAGGTCAGTATCTTTTTGTACAAAGGCATTAATCGCATTAGTTACCATACTACTAGCATTAGTAGCCATAGCAGTTAATTTTTCTAAATGATCTTCATATTCTAGATATTGAATAATTTCAGCCATATCTCCAGAAATTTCACCAATTCTTCTTAAGTCTGTAATCATTTTTAAGGCAGCAGATACTTGTCTTAAATCAGAAGCCATTGGTTGTTCTAGAAGTAATATTTTTAAACATAAATTTTCTAGACTTTTTTCTTTTTGCTTAAATTCATCTTGAAGACCGATAGCAAGTTGTGCTTTATTTCTTTCTTGAGCAAGTAGTGCTTTATCAGCGTAACCAATTGCTTTTTCACAAAGAGATCCCATTTCAATCATCTCTTTGTTCATTTCACGTAATTCTTCGTCTAATCTTGTTCTCATATCATCCAAATCTCCCTGTAATATAATCACTCGTTTTCTTTTCTTTAGGTCTTGAGAATAATTCTTCTGTATTGTTATATTCAATGAGTTCACCTAATAAGAAGAAAGCAGTTTTATCAGAAATACGTAATGCTTGTTGCATGTTATGTGTAACAATAACGATTGTATAGTGTTTCTTTAATTCAATTGTTAAATCTTCAATGTGACTTGTCGCAATAGGATCTAAGGCACTTGTTGGCTCATCCATAAGTAATACTTCTGGTTCAATGGCTAAAGCTCTAGCAATACATAAACGTTGTTGTTGACCACCTGATAATCCTAAAGCAGGTTTATTTAAACGATCTTTTACTTCATCAAATAACGCTGCTCTTTGTAAAGCTGTTTCGACAATTTCATTTAGCTTTGCTTTGTTCTTTTCACCATGAATTCTAGGGCCATAAGCAATATTATCATATATGCTCATTGGGAAAGGGTTAGCTTTTTGGAATACCATTCCAACTCTTTTTCTAAGCTCAACAGGATTCATTTCTGAATTGATATCTTGACCATCAAGTTTAATTGATCCTTCAATACGACATCCTTCAACTAAATCATTCATTCTGTTTAATGTTCTTAAAAATGTACTTTTACCACATCCTGATGGACCAATAAGTGATGTGATTTCATTTTCACCTATTTCAATGTTAATGTTCTTTAATGCTTTGAAATCGTTATACCAAAGATTTAAATCGTTTACCTCAAATTTACGCATCTTTACAAGGCTCCTTTATCAATGAAATTATTCAATGACTGTGTAAAGTGATAAAGCAAGTAAATGTAAAGTTAATGTAAAGTGATGATAAATGTTGCAATATAAGAAATATTAATGGTAGAATTCCCTTGTCAAAAGCTATGACGAAGACGGATATCGTGAAATATTTTATAGAGAGTTAAGTATTGGTGGAAGCTTAATAAATTACAACGAATCATCCCATCACTTCTGAGCTGAGTTTCTTGAACATGTTAATAAGTAAAGAACTTCGTGTAGGCTACGTTAGTGCATAGGGTTTGTTGGAACCTAAAGAGGTAAGATTATCTTACAAATTGAGTGGTACCGCGGGTAAAGTCATTGACGCTCGTCTCAAGTAAATTGAGATGAGTGTTTTTTTACTAAAGGAGAAGAAGGATGAAATTAAGTAAAAACCAAATGATGTTAGTTAGCTTTATGTTATTTTCTTTATTTTTTGGGGCAGGAAATTTAATCTTTCCACCATTTCTCGGTCAAAATGCGGGTAATCATACACTACTTGCTATGGCAGGATTTTTGATTACTGCAGTAGTATTACCTATTTTAGGAGTAGTGGTTGTTGCAAAATTTGGTGGATTAGATAAATTGGGAAAAGAAGTAGGAAAGCATTTTAGTGTTGTCTTTGCTGTATTAATTTATTTAGCAATTGGTCCAGGCTTAGGTATACCACGAGCTGCTAGTGTTCCTTTTGAAATGGCAGTAGCCCCATATTTACCATCTAGTGCAAATAGTACTACATGGATGTTAGTGTACTCGCTTGTTTTCTTCTTAATTGCTTTATGGCTATGTTTAACACCAAATAAACTTGTAGAAAGAATTGGTAAATATTTAACACCAAGTTTATTATTTTTGCTTGTATTTCTCTTTGTAAATTTTGTGATTCGTGGTGAAAAGAATATTGCTAGTGCTGAACTAGATTATTTGACAGCCCCATTTCTAAAAGGATTTGCGGAAGGGTATAACACGATGGATGCGATTGCGGCATTAAATTTTGGCTTAGTCATTGCGACAACATTAAGTTCATTTGGTTTTACACAAAAGAAAGAACAAATATCTTATACAATAAGAGCTGGTTTAATTGCTGGAACAATTTTAGCAGTTATTTATATGATGCTGTCTTATATGGGTATGTATTCTTCAGGAGTTTATTCCATACAAGATAATGGGGCTTGGACATTAAGATGTATCGTTTATCAATTATTTGGTGATTTTGGCGCAATCTTACTTGCGGCTATATTTACACTTGCTTGTTTAACAACATGCGTTGGTTTAATTAATTCTATATCACAATTCTTTTCTAGTCGTTTTGGTAAATTAAGTTATCGTTCATGGGTATTTGTGATTGTTATATTTTCATTCTTAGTATGTAATTTAGGATTAAATACAATCTTAAGTATTTCTATTCCTATCCTAAATGCGATTTATCCAGTCGCTATTGTGCTAATTCTATTAGGTTTAACACATCATTTTTGGCAAAATAACCGTTATGTTTATCTAATGGTAGTAGCAGGAACTAGTATTGTAAGTGTGATTTATGCTTTAGATCAAATTAATGTTACTTTTGGATTTCTTACAACTTTCTTAGAAAAATATTTACCTTTATATGCTTTAGGTTATGGTTGGGTATTAGTCGCTGTAGTATTACTTCTAGTAAGTATTTTGTTGAACCAAATTTCTAATAGAGCAGATGAAAAAGAGAGTGTGCTACAATAGAAACATGGAAAAAATAACATCGTTACAAAATAAAAAGGTAAAAGAGTGGTGCTTATTACATAAAAAGAAATATCGTGATGAAACACATACATTCTTGATTGAAGGGGAGCACTTAATTGAAGAAGCACTAAAAGAAGGAATTGTAGATACAATTCTGTATTCTGAAACTTGTCCATTTTCTTTTGAACAAAAGATAGAAGTAACAGAAAGTATCTTAGAAAAGATATCAGATAATCCTTCAGGAGCTTCTTATATTGCAATATGTCATAAACTAGATAGTGAGCCAAAAGAATATAACAGAATCTTAATGTTAGATGGTATACAAGATCCAGGTAATCTTGGGACACTAATTCGAACTGCTGTATCATTTTCATTTGATGCAATATATTGTTCTAAAGAAACGGTTGATTTATATAACGAAAAAGTCATTCGTTCAACTCAAGGAGCTTTCTTCCATATTCCTGTTATTTATAAAGATTTAAATGAAGTAATCACTAGTCTAAAAGAAAAGGGTGTACAGATTGTTTCTACAGCTTTAGAAAATGCCGAAAATATGAAAGATATTCCTGTAAGTGAAAAGATGGCATTTATCTTAGGGAATGAAGGTCAAGGCGTTTCAAAAGAATGTATTCAAAATAGTGATGTATGTTTACGTATCGAAATGAATGGTTTTGAATCATTAAATGTTGGTGTTGCTGGTGGCATCATTATGTACGAATATCGAAAATAAGAGTGACTATTACGAATAGCTAATTCGTAACAATCACTCTTTTTGATTATTTAACTTTATAATCGATTATTTCTTTTCATTATGCATTAGCGTATATATCAATAAGATTTAATAAGATTTCTACATTTTTTTCCATAGATTGAATAGGAACATATTCAAATCGTCCATGAGCATTTTCATATCCTGCAGATAGGTTAGGACAAGGTAATCCACGATGCGATAAAGCTGATCCATCTGTTCCGCCTCTAAAAGGTTCACTTTGTGGAGTTAAACCAGCTTTAGTAATTGCTTCTTTTAGATAAGGAATCATATATGGAACTTTATCGATAACTTCTTTTAGATTACGGTATTGTATTTTGATTTCTATTTTTACTGTTCCTTCACCATATAGCTTATTTAACTCTTCTGTAATTGTTTCTAATGCTTTATTTCTTATAGCAAATTGTGTAGCATCATGATCACGAACAATAAGTTCTAATTTAGCATATTCACAACTTCCACTAATACTAACCATATGGTAGAAACCTTCACGGTCACATGTATTTTGTGGTTTTTCCATTTTTGGTAAAGCATTCATGAAATCATTTCCGATATCAATAGCGTTTTTCATGATTCCTTTAGCTGTACCTGTATGAACAGAACGACCAAATATTTCAACGGTAGCGATACTCGCATTAAATGTTTCATCCATATAATAGCCTAAATGATCACCATCTAATGTATAAGCAATAGGGGATTTAAAACGCTCTAAATCTAGATTTCTAGCTAAACCACCAACTTCTTCATCTGGTGTAAAGCCAAAGGAAATAAGATTATGCTTGATTTCAGGATGCTTGATCAAATGCTCGATAAATGTCATGATAGCCGCAATACTTGCTTTATCATCACCACCAAGTAATGTTGTACCATCAGTAAGTACTAGATCTTGGCCAATATATTGTTTTAAATTAGGAAATTCATTAGGAGACATAACAATATTTTTTTCTTTGTTTAAAACAATATCAGAGCCATCATAATTTTCTAATACCCAAGGTTTAACATCTTTGCCACTAGCATCTGGTGCTGTATCCATATGGGTAACAAAACCAATTGCTTTGCCTGTAGTAGTATTAGGTTCTAAGTAACCGTAAACTACACATGTTTCTGTATCATAATATGCATTTGTTACACCTAGCGATAATAACTCTTCATAAATGACTTTAGCTAAATCGTGTTGGCACATTGTAGAAGGGGTTGTAGTACTATGCATAGTAGATTCTGTATTAATTTGTACATAACGAATGAAACGTTCTTTTACTTGTTCATAAAAACTAGTCATATATACCTCCAAAAGTAAATAATGTCTTTATTATACGCTTATTTGTACAAAAAAAGAGATTAACGAATAGGATTCGTCAATCTCAAATTCTTTATGATTAGCCTTTAGCGATTTCAGTTAAAGCACCAGTTAGAATAACATCAACATCCATTTGTTCACCATTTCTAACAATAGTTAATGTTAATGTATCACCAACATTCTTATTCCGTAGAATCTTAGATAATTCTGTGTAAGAAGATAACTCTTCACCTTCAGCACCTACAATTTGATCACCAACTTGTAATCCTGCAGCTTCTGCACCTGAACCAGATGTGATATCTGTGATGTATAGTCCTGCTTTATATTGACCATAATCTTGTGTGATTGTTTGTAATGTAACACCAATTGTAGGACGGTTTGTAACTTGACCATTTTCGATTAATTGTTCAGCAACATTCATTGCGTCATTAATAGGGATAGCAAATCCTAAGCCTTCAATTGTTGTACCACTACTTGTTGTACCAGAGTCTTTAGCATTAACGATACCAATTAGATTACCATTAGCATCGAATAAACCACCACCTGAGTTACCACTATTGATTGCGGCATTTGTTTGGATTAAATTCATGGATTCGTTATTGATTGTAATTTCTCTATCTGTTGCAGAGATTATGCCATCTGTAACTGTTCCACCTAATGTACCTAATGGGTTACCGATAACGACAGCTGTATCACCAACTGCGATTGTAGAAGAATCACCAATTGTAGCAGCTGTTAAGTTTGTTGCGTCAACTTTAATGACACCAATATCACTCTTAGAATCTGTACCAACTAGTGTTGCTGAATATTCTGTTCCATCATGCGTCTTAACGGTAATGGATGTAGCTCCTTCAACAACGTGGTTATTTGTGATGATGTAGCCATCAGAAGAAATGATGACACCACTTCCCGCAGCTTCCGTTGTATATGTTCCACCAAAGAAACCATAACTTGTTGATTCACTTTGAATCGTAATTTCTACTACACTTGGAGAAGCTTTCGCTGCGATTTCCTTAATCGTTAGACCACTTGTTGAACTAGAAGTATTTGTTGTTGTAGAGCTAGCAGTATTTTGATAAACAACTACTGGTGTAGTACTTGAATTACTTGTGACTACATATGCTCCTAATGCTCCACCACTAGTACCAAGAATAGCACTTAATAGAACGATTAATGCAGGATGATTTTTCTTTTCCTTTTTTTGTTTTGGGGTATTTAGAGGTGTACTACTTGTTGTATGTACCTCGGCGTCTATAATATCTGGATTTTCATTTAAATTTGTTTGGTTATTAAATTCACTCATATCTTTTGAGCTCCTTTCTGAATACGCTTATACTTTAATTATAATGTGTGAAGTAAATGTGAAAAATAAATAAACAATAAATGAAAGATAAATGGGCAATATTTAAGGAATAAGATATAATGAATCACGAGGTGTAAAAATTATGGAAAATAAACCACAAATTAACAATGATGCACTTAAGAAAGCATTAAGTACTTTAAAAAATGAAAGAAATGTAGCAAATGAACAAAAGATGTTTGCTGAATTAAAGAAGGCAACACTTTTAACACCTGTTATCTTTAATGTTCCTATTTCAGCTGATCAAACAGGTAAAGTGAAACTTGCTAAAGATACTAAAATTAAATATGTATTAATTAATACTAAAGATGGCAAATCATTCTTCCCAGCTTTTACAGATATTGAAGAAGCACAAAAACTAGCAGTAGCACCAGGACAAACTGTTCAATATATTGCTCGTTCTTTAAAAGATTATGACTTAGTTGTAAATGATAAAAATAATGCAACACAAGGTATTGCTTTAAACCCTATGTCTGACAATATTATTTTGCCTACAGAACTAGTAAATCGTTTAAACCGTAATGAAGAACAAAAGAAAATCACAATTAATGTTCCTCAAGAAGTGAAATATAGTGAACCATCAGTATATCCTACAGCTCTAGTGAATGCTGTATATGAAAAATGTTGTGAGTTAAAAACAGTTGATCGTGTATGGTTAAAAGCGATGAGTGTTGGATTTATGATGCAATATGCTTTATTTGTTGAAGCAAGTTCTGTTAGTGAAGAATTGGCAAATACACTTAAAGAAGTAGCAGAAAAAGAATCAAAAGGCGTAACAGTAGAAGTAAAGAAAGTAGACAAAAAGATTATGGATACAATCATTAAAGACGCTGTTGCTTTATATGATAAGGAATTAGACTTTTAATGGATATTAGAACATTAGATGAAAAAGAAATATTAGATGCCGAGAATTTATTTAGAGCATCTTTTATTTCTATGTGTGATTTTGAAATAGAAGCCGAAAAAAGAGATCATTTTGAAGCGTATCTAAAAGATATAAAAAAGAATAGTTCTTATATTGGTTTATATGAGAAAGATTTAGATGCTGTAATTTGTTATAGCAACATTACATATGAACTAATGATGATTGCTTCTAGAGATGAAGAAAGTGCAATTAAGAATCAGTTTATATTGTTATCGGTTGTAGAAAAAGAACTAAAACATATAGGATGTAATGCATTAAATATCCATGTGTTTTCTAACTATCAGGAACAATATGAAAAGTTAGGTTTTAAAGTTGTTAGTACCAAAGATGATTATTCTTTATCTTTAATTCAAATGGAATATTTATTTAACGAAGAATATTTAGGAAAAGAAGTAAGTGTGATTGTTGATCAACCTTATGGTAGTTTCCATAGTCATATTCCGGATTTATTACTACCTGTTAATGTTGGTTATGTTAATGAGAGTGAATTTTTAGATGATGCTTTTCAAGATGCATATATCTATGGCTTAGAAGAACCAACAGAAGAGTATCGTGGTACAGTGATTGCGATTATCTACAGAAAAGATGGTAGTACTGTGTTTGTTGTATCGAAAAAAACATCCTTTGATCAAAAGGATGTCATTAACGCAATTGGTGAATTAGAACAATATCAAGACATTCAAATTAGTTGGCTGAAATAATTGCTTGAATACTAATTTCAATGCCTTTAACAATATCATCTAGTTCCATATATGGTTTATTTAGTGGTTCGCCTTGTTCTTTTAAGAAAGGAACATGGATGAAACCACTTTTTGTATTAGGGTAGTGATGCGCTAGATAGTATCTAGTGCCATATAAAACATGGTTACATACAAATGTACCAGCAGTATTTGAAATAGATGCTTTAATACTATTTTCTTTTATTGCATTAACCATTTTGCGAATTGGTAAAGTAGAAAAATAAGCATCTGGTCCATCAATATAGATTGGCTCATCTTGAGGTGAATTACCACCATTATCAGGGATACGGAAATCGTCCACATTGATACCAACTCTCTCAATTGTGATATCTTCTCTACCACCAGCTTGTCCAAGAGAAATCACAACATCAGGATGAAGTTCTTCAATTGCTTTTTGTACTTTTTCTAATGATTGATAACGGATAGTAGGAATTTCTATCTTATAAATTTCTGCATCAAATTTTGTTTCATCAATTTTGTCTAATACTTCTTTAGAAGCGTTAACTGGCATATTTCCAAATGGATCAAAACAAGTTATTAAAATTTTCATAATTTATCTCCTATAATATTAATATCTTATATGATATCAGTTTTAAATGAAGGAGAGTATATGAGAATTGGTGTAGTAGGAACAAATTTTGTATCTGATACGTTTATGGAAGGGGCAAAACAAGTAAAAGATGTTAATGTTACTTGTGTAACAAGTGGTCACAAAGAAAATGCGATTAAATTTGCCGAAAAATATCATATTGAAACAGTTGTTTCTTCATTAGATGAAATGTTAGAAAACAAGTTAGTGGATGTTGTTTATCTTGCTGTGCCAAATGCATTACATTATGAAATGACAAAAAAATGTATTGAAGCTCATACAAATGTATTAACAGAAAAACCTTTTGTTGTTACTAGCAAAGAGGCGAAAGAATTATTTGATTTAGCATATAAAAATAATGTATATGTTCATGATGGAATTATGCCTTTATATTCCAAAGGATTAGAAGTAATCAAAGAAAATATCGGACGCGTAGGAAAGATACATAATGTTGTTTTTGACTTTTCTAAATATTCTAGTCGTTATGATGCTTATCTTGAAGGAAAGAATCCGACTACATTCCGTAAAGAATTATGTAATGGAGCACTGATGGATTTAGGCGTATATTGCATTAGTGATGTTATAGGTTTATTTGGTAAACCAAATCATATAGAAGCTTCTGCAGAATTATTAGATACAGGAGCAGATATTTCTTCAAATGCAATATTTACATATGATGATTTTTCAGCTGTAATCATGAATTCAAAAGCTTCTGATTCTGTTTATCCATGTGTTATATCAGGAGAAAAAGGAATGCTTGTAATCCATGGGGCATCTTTATTAAATAAAATTATCTTTAAAGATCGAATAAATAAAATAGAAGAAGTACTATTTGAAGAAAATCAAAATCCTTTTGTTCGTGAAATTGAGGATTTAGTAGAGAATATTCAAAAAGAAAATATTGAATCTAGTAAAGTGCCACATGCATTATCTGTAGATATAATTTCTTGTATTGAAGAAATTCGACATAAAACAGGTATAATTTATGCTTGTGATGAAGTGAAATGAGGGTAAGAAATGAAAGCAATTATTCATGCAAATATATACCAAAAAAGTGAAGATGCGTTATTAATTGATGATGGTATTATCGTTAAATTAGGCTCGTCAGATAAAATCTTAGAAGAAGTAAGCAAGGAAGATGAAGTGATAGATTTACATGGATCTTTTTTACTTCCAGGATTTATTGATACACATATTCATTTATTCAATCTAGGATATACATTAAGTCATTTAAATTTACAATATGCGCAAAATTTAAATGATATTTCTAAAGCAATTCAAGAACATTTACCTAGTGATAATAGTGAGTGGCTTATTGCTAGAGGATATAACGAAACAAAATATCCTAACAATGAAGAAGTAACACGTTCCTTTTTAGATGCCATATCAAAAGAAGTGCCAATTGTATTGATTCGTTCTTGTGGTCATGTATTAGTTGCTAGTTCTAAAGCAATAGAGCTAGCTGAAGTACAAGAAGAGGGTACATTTGAAAATGGTAGGATTGATTTAGCGACAGGTACTTTTGAAGAAAAAGCAATGGATTTAATTCTTTCAAAAAGAAAGAAAGTTACACAAAGTGATTTGAAACAATATTTATCTTTAGCGATGAAAGAAGTAAATCGTTATGGAATTACAAGTGTAGCTTCAGATGATTTTATTTCTTTAACAGATACTTATGAAGATCCATTAGATGTATTCTTACAAGAATCTTATCAAGGAAAATTAACTGTTCGTATACAAGAACAATGTGAATTTAATGAAGCAAAAGACTTAGCAAACTTCTTAGATGATGGATATACAACAGGTGTTGGTGATGATTTCTTTGAAATAGGTCCATTAAAAGTTATCTTAGATGGTTCTCTTGGTGGTCATACAGCTGCTGTAACAATTCCTTATTTAGACACAAAGACAACAGGTACTTTACTATATGAAAATGAAGATTTAGAGGAAATGATTCATTTAGCAAATACCTATAATATGCCTACGATTGCTCATGCAATAGGAGATAAAGCAGTTGATCAAGCATTAGAATTATTTGAAGGTAATGTATTAGAAAATAATCCTTTAGGTTATGGCTTAGTTCATACACAAATTATGCGTAAAGATCAAATAGATAAGGTGATTGAGAAAAAATTACATTGTTACTATCAATCATTATTTGTTGATGTGGACGCAAATATGTTAAATACACGTATTGATACAAGCTTAAGAAAAACAAGTTATCCGTATAAGACCTTATTTGAAGGTACATTATGTGCAAATGGTTCAGATGCTCCAGTAGAAACACCTAATGTATTAAAAGGTATTTATTTAGCTGTAACACGTAAGTCTACACAAACTGAGGATACAATGAATCAAGATGAATGCTTAACAATTGATGAAGCAATATCTTCTTATACTGATAAAGCAGCAGAACTACTTGGTCATTTAGATACGAGGGGTAAAATTGAAGAAAACTATGAAGCAGATTTAGTTGTCTTAGATACAGATATTACAAAATGTGATGTAAATGATATTTTAAAGACAAAAGTACTACTAACAATGATTCATGGGGAAGAAGTTTATAGCAGGTAATGGTATAATAAGAAACTAGTGGAAGGAAATAGAAATGAAAACAGTTTGGGAAAAATATACTGAAAAAGATTTAAAAGAATTAGATGTATTTACTGAAGAATACCGTGCATTCTTAAGTAAGACAAAAACAGAAAGAGAATTTGTAAATGAATCTGTAAAGCTAATTGAAGCTAATGGATTTAAAAAATTAGAATCTGTTCAAGGAAAACTTAAAGCAGGTGACAAGGTATATGCAATCAATAAAAATAAAAATGTATGCATGTTTGTGATTGGTGAAAAACCTCTAACAGAAGGATTAAATATCTTAGGTGCACATATTGATTCACCTAGATTAGATTTAAAACAACATCCTTTATATGAAAAAGATGGTTTAGCTTTAATGGATACACATTACTATGGTGGTATTAAGAAATATCAATGGGTTGCTAGACCTATGGCATTACATGGTGTTGTATGCAAGAAAGATGGTACAACAGTTAATGTAGTGATTGGTGAAGATGATAATGACCCAGTAGTAGGTATTAGTGATTTATTAATTCATTTAGCTGCTGAACAAATGAAGAAACCAGCATCTACTGTTGTGACAGGTGAACAATTAGATGTATTAGTTGGTTCTATTCCTCTTGAAAAGGAAGAAAAAGACGCTGTTAAAGCAAATGTATTAAATTTATTAAAGAAAAAATATGATATTGAAGAAGATGATTTCATCTCAGCAGAAATTGAAGTAGTTCCTGCAGGTCCTGCAAGAAATTATGGTTTAGATTCTTCAATGATTCTAGGATATGGTCATGATGATAAAGTATGTGCTTATACATCAATGCGTGCCATCATGGAAATGAACGTTCCTGAAAGAACAAGTTGCTGTATTTTAGTTGATAAAGAAGAAATTGGTTCTGTTGGTGCAACAGGTATGCAATCTCGTTTCTTTGAAAATACAATTGCGAAGATGCTTGCGAAGAATGAGTTAACTTCAATTGTTGATTTTAATGAAACATTAACAAATTCTAAGATGTTATCAAGTGATGTTTCTAGTGCTGTAGATCCTAACTATGGTGACGTAGATGATCCAAAGAATGCGGCTTACTTTGGTAAAGGTATTGTCTTCAATAAGTTTACTGGAGCAAGAGGAAAGAGTGGATCAAATGACGCTAATCCTGAATTTATTGCTGAAGTACGTGCTGCTATGGCAAAAGAGGATATCCAATTCCAAACATGTGAATTAGGTAAAGTAGATGTAGGTGGCGGTGGAACAATCGCCTATATCTTAGCAAACTTAAATATGGATGTTGTGGATGCTGGTATCGCTGTACAAAACATGCACGCTCCTTGCGAAGTAGTATCTAAGGGAGATGTATTTGAAGCATATCGTGCTTATAAAGCTTTCTTAAAACATATTGGTTAAGTATGAGGTTGCCTTAGGACAACCTTTTTTAGACTTTGAAAATAAAAATGGCATCTAATTTTCATTTTATGAAGATTAGGGATAACCAAACTTATGATGGGTCTAGAAAAGATGGGTCAAAAAAGTGGGTCTG
>CAVCUC010000006.1:0-46411 GCA_963605225.1 bacterium | reverse complement strand
TTATCGGTGGTGGTGATAGTGCAGCTGCTATTAAACAACTTGGTTATGCTGATAAAGTAAGCCATGTTTCTACAGGTGGTGGTGCTTCTCTAGAATTCCTAGAAGGTAAAGGTCTACCTGGTGTTGATGTAATTGAGGAGAAATAATAAATGAGAAAGCCTATTATTGTTGGCAACTGGAAGATGAACAAACTTCGCAAAGATGCTGAAGAATTCATGCAAGGTGTAGAAGCTCATCTTACTGGTGAAGAAAAAGCAGATTATGGTATTGCTGCACCATATACATGTGTAGATGTATGTGCTAAAAATGCTAAACATTTAATTGTTGCTGCTGAAAACTGTAATGAAAAAGATAGTGGTGCATATACTGGTGAAGTAAGTGTACCTATGCTTGAAGAAATTGGCATTACATATTGCATTATTGGCCATTCTGAAAGACGTACATATTACAACGAAACAAATAACGGATGTGCTTTAAAAGCTAAACGTTTATTTGCTAGTAACATTGTTCCTATTCTTTGCATTGGTGAAACAGAAGCTGAATATGATGCTGGTAAAACATCTAGTGTTATTGAAGAACAATTAAAAGGATCTTTAGAAGGTTTAACTGCTGAAGAAGTAAGCCGTATGGTTATTGCTTATGAACCTATTTGGGCTATTGGTACAGGTAAATCTGCTGACCAAACTATTGCAGAAAATTGCTGCAAACTTGTTCGTGATACAGTTAAAGCACTATATGATGAAAATACTGCTGAAGCAGTACGTGTTCAATATGGTGGAAGTGTTAAGCCAACAAATATTAAAGAATATATGGCATGCCCAGATATTGATGGTGCACTAATTGGTGGTGCAAGCTTAAAAGTCGATTCTTTCATTGAAATTATCGATGCTACAAAAGACTGATTCAGAGATTAATCTCTTGAACAGATAGAAAATAGTAATCAAGGAGGAAAAAGATTACAATGAATTATTTTGCAGATTTAGTTGCAGGTGTTTATGCTCGTGAAGTTATTGACTCACGCGGAAATCCAACAGTTGAATGTGAAGTAGTTACTGAAGGTGGTGCTGTTGGACGTGCTATCGTTCCATCAGGTGCTTCTACAGGTGAACGTGAAGCAGTTGAACTTCGTGATGGTGATAAAACTCGTTTTGGTGGACAAGGCGTATTACAAGCTGTTAAGAACGTTAACGAAGTTATCGCTCCAAAAGTAGTTGGTATGGAAGTTACTGACCAAGTTGGTATCGATGAAGTTATGCTAGCTCTTGATGGTACAGAATTTAAGAGTGTATTAGGCGCTAACGCTACATTAGCAGTATCTCTTGCAGTAGCTAGAGCAGCTGCTGAATCTTGTGGATTACCTCTATACAAATACTTAGGTGGTCCTAACGGAAAAGTTCTTCCTGTTCCAATGATGAACGTTATGAACGGTGGTAAACATGCTGATTCTGCATCAGATTGCCAAGAATACATGATTATGCCTGTTGGAGCTAAGACATTCCATGAAGCAATCCGTATGGGTGCTGAAGTATTCCACGCTTTAAAGAAAGTATTAAAGAAGTATGGATACAACACTAGCGTTGGTGATGAAGGTGGATATGCTCCTTCTACAATCGATGGAAACAACGGACCTCTTGAAACATTAGGTAACGAAGGACCTCTAGCATTAATGAGCGAAGCTGTTGAAGCTGCTGGTTACAAGCTAGGTGATGATGTTTGCTTCGCTATGGACTCTGCATCTAGTGAATTCTATGATGAAGAAAAGAACCGTTATGTATTAAAGCGTTCTGGTGAAGGCGAAAAGACAAGTTCTGAAATGATCGACCTATATGCTTCTTGGGTTGAAAAATATCCTATCATCTCTCTTGAAGACGGCTTAGCTGAAAACGACTGGGAAGGTTGGAAAGAATTAACAGATCGTTTAGGTGACAAGATCCAATTAGTTGGTGATGACCTATTCGTTACAAATACAACATTCATCCGTAAAGGTATTGAACTAGGTGTTGCTAACTCTGTATTAATCAAACTAAACCAAATCGGTACATTAACAGAAACATTCGATGCTATCGAAATGGCTAAGGAAGCTAAATATACAGCAGTAGTTTCTCACCGTTCTGGTGAATCTGAAGATACAACAATTGCTGACTTAGTAGTTGCTGTAAATGCAGGACAAATCAAGACTGGTTCTATGAGCCGTACAGACCGTATTGCTAAATACAACCAATTAATGAGAATCGAAGAAGAATTAGGTTCTTCTGCTGAATACAAAGGAAGAAAAGCTTTCTACAACGTAAAGAGCATTTCTTCTAAATAGTAGATACTCATTTAAAATAGTTAATTTAAACTGAAATAAAGCCTCGCTTTACATTTAGCGAGGTTTTATTTTTGACTATTTTAATTTTATAAAGATAAAAGTTGACATAATTGCATGTAAGCGCTACCATGAATTTGAAGATAAAACGTAGAAAATATATAATGTGAAATTTCCTGTTAACTTAAGATTTTTAAAGAGAAAAACATGTTTTTCGAAAAATAAGGTACTACAAAATTTACTGTTCTTTGTGGAGGTGATATTGTATGGATGAGAACAATAATTTAATTGAAGGACATTTTCCGAGAATTTATGACAAAAATGGAGATATTATTCCTGGTAACCCTTATTATTCTTTTTTAGATGCATATAATTGCGAGCCAACAGCAGAAGATAGCCCATTTGCTCCGAAAATTTTTGCAGAGGTTTCTAGTAATCATCTTCCTTATGGGACAAAGGTTTCTGAAGGTATTAATATTACAGTTCCTCGAATGCAACAGAGAACAATTGCGAAAGGTAGAGATTTCTATGTTTGTGGAACAATTAATATTAATGAGTTGATTCCTTCTAATGCAGAATTATCAGTTACTCTTACAAATGAAAATAATATAGTTGTAAGAGAGGTTAAATGTTATGTTAAAGATGATCAAGATCATTTATATCTAGATCCATCCGAAAATAAAAGGCTGTCCAAGTTTTTTGTTGATCGACCTAAGAACCCGAGTGAAATTAAAGCTTTGTATGATGAGGTTCGTCTTTCTTGTGTTCCAGATCTTGTTTGTTCTACTGATAAACATTTTTTAAATGGTTCTTCTGTTACTCGTTTAGATGGATTGCGTTGCTCATGGAATAAGGCTTATTATACAGATACATTTTTTTCGGCACTAATATATGGTGGTGAATATAAAGAAGATGATGAGAATATACCAACGACTTCTACTTGGGAGGATGAAACCTTGAAAAAGGCATGGGAACGTTACAATGAAGGATATACATGTTCTTGGATTGATAATTTAGACAAAAGAAGAAAGAAAATATTACCTCTTTCAGAAGGAAAATATACTCTTTCGGTTATTTTAAAAGAGAGTTCTAACAATGAAAAAGTTTTTGCTCAACAAGAAATTTCAATCAACATAGGTGATATTCCTCAAAAAATAATGACATCATTCTCGTATCCTAATCATATGCGTAATATGGTTAAAATTGATATGGATAGTACTAATCAAGAAACTCTACTTATTGATCCATTTCCTGGAATGTGGATAAGAAGCTTGTTAGGTAATAAAAATATAAAGCTAAGATTAAATGAAAAAGAACCTTTATATTTCGGATATACCATTAATGAAAAGAGAGGTGTTTTCAATAATGGAGTAGAATATAGAGGCGGAAATATAGTTTTCTATGATTATGGAATATCAAAAATAAGTAATGCTTATTTTACTGAAATGGCTATACTTTTACGACAATTAAATAAACATGAGAATATTTCATATACTTCAGTACATTATGAATACGGTGAACCAAACTTTTCTCTTTATGATGATGGACTGACGATTTCCCCAAATGCAATAATTCCAATATACTCCAAAAATGAAAATTCTCTTATTGATTTTACTCGATATGAAATTTCAACGTATTCTACAGATGATATGCGAAATGGTGTTTACAATCCGCTTATATCGAAAAAGAGATGTTTCGATAAGACTGGTAATAAAATAATTTCATTGTATAAAAATCAAAAAATTGCTATTGTCGGAGTCTGTAATCTTGTTCCAGGAAAAACACCTGACTTAACTGACCCATTTGGACGATATATAGATGTAGATAGAATTACAGAAATAGTATATGACTTAGTTGGCTTAAATGGATCTAAATACACTATCTCTTTACCAGTTAAATTAACTAGATATTTTGATAAAGATGGTAATCCTACCAGTGAAAAAAAGTACTATTCTGAAGAGGGAAAATTAGAACATAGATATTTACCGAAAGAAAGCTGTTTTGAATTTAAACATGTTTTTGATTTGTATAATATTTATGAATTAAGATATGAAAAAGAAATAACTATTAATTGTAGAGGATTCATTTATCTTTCATCAAAAAAAGGATATATGCCTCCAGAAGATGAAACTTATTGTGAATGTTGCAAAATAGAACTAAACCATAAATAATTGCTAAGTTTGTATGTATTTGTTTGTTGTAACTTCCGTATTGTACAGTAAGTGATTTCTACATATTTAATATTATATGCACAACTTATTCATTCATAATTTTCAATAATACAAATACTTATATATACCGTAATCAATCACGGTTAAATAGATTGATAGAAAGAATAGTATATTGTTTGTCGAACTGTTCCAATACAATATACAGAGGTAAGTATAATGAATGTAAATTTTCCTAAATTAACACCTGATGAAATCAATGAAAAATTAACGATTCCTAGTGGGCGTATTCATCTTATTATTGATACAGATGCAAAAAATGAAGTAGATGATCAATTCGCTGTATCATGGGCATTACAGTCACCAGAACGCTTTTCTGTGGATGCTGTATATGCGGCCCCATTTTCACATGATTGCTTTAAAAAATTGGCTCCTTCATCATCAACTGACGCTGTTGGAGGTGTGACATATACATCACATCCTGGTGATGGTATGGAAGCAAGCTATCAAGAACTGCTAAAATTATTTAAGATTTTAGGCAGAAACCCAGAAGGATGTGTTTATAGAGGTTCACAAAACTATATAAGTGATATTGGTAAGCCTGTAGAGAGTGAAGCTGCTAGAGATCTTATTAATAGGGCTATGTCTAGTGATGAAACGATATATGTGGCTACGATTGGTGCTCCTACCAATATTGCATCAGCTCTAATGTTAGAACCAGAACTAGTTAAGAAAATAGTAGTAATTTGGCTAGGAGGACAACCACTTTATTTTAAACATGGAATAGAATTTAACCTTATGCAAGATATAGTGGCATCCCAAATTTTATTTAATTCAGGTGTCCCACTAGTCATGATTCCATGTATGAATGTAGCGTCTATGCTAGCACTATCAAAAGCGGAGGTGGAAAAATATCTTATAGGTAAGAATGAGTTAAGTGATTATTTAGCAAATATTGTTTTAAACGCATTTGGAAGTGAAGATGATGACGGAAGGACTGCAGCAATGATGCGCCATTCATATTTATATTTACGTGAAGACAGAAATGATCAGTATTTATTCCAATTTCCAATGAGCAAAAAAGTTTGGTCAAGAATTATATGGGACATAGCTACAATTGCATTTTTAAAAAATCCGGCTTGGACCCCAAGTACACTAGAATTTTCACCAATATTAAATGATAATATGTCTTGGGGGAAAGAAGATTCTAGTAGGCACAAAATTCGTGTAGTAAATTATTGCTTTAGAGATGCAATATTTGGAGATATGATTAAATGTCTTTAATAAAACTTAAGTTTAAACTATAAATAAAGAAAACTGTCGTATATCGTTTGAAAATGATGATTTACGACAGTTTTTGTTTTTATTTACTATTATGCACGTATTTTAAATACTGTACTTGGTCCAAAATTGGGCAATATAGCATAAGAGAATAAGAAAATATATGAATTTGGAAGTTTTTTGAATGAAAAGAAATAATTTTATTTTGTTTCATTATATTGAATACAATAGTCTATGCATTCGGCAACATCTTTCACAACAAATCGTGCTTGTTTCTGAACTTCTTCTTTTCCTGATTCCATCGCAAAGCTAAATGATGAATAAGGAAACATTTCTGAGTCATTTAGAGCATCACCAATTACGGCTATTTCATCTTTTGCATAGTGATAATTTTTTTGAAGATAATCAATGAATATACCTTTATTTGCTTTCTTATTTCCTAGTTCTATTGTTCTATCGCTGCTCATTGTTACAAAACAAGCATCTTTTACATAGTCTTTTATTTCTTCATAAGCTTTCTTCGCTTCAGGGTAGTCGCTTTCTTTGAAGATAATCGAAAATTTTCCAATGTGACTAGTATCATATTCATATAAATAGTTAGAAAGAGGTATATCAAGAACTTCATCTATATGATACTTTCTTTCAATTTCTCGGTAACTTTCTGTAACGGGATGACTAGGATTATCAAATGAACGTTTACAATCTAAAGTTAAAATTTGTATATAATCTGTTTTGTATCGATTAGTTGTATAATTTAAAACATCTTTAACAATATTTACATCAAGATTATAACTAACAGGAAGAGAACCATTATCGTAAATGCTTGCTCCATTAAAACCTGAACAGATAATATTCTTGAAGCCATGATCTTCTAATACTTTTTTACCATAAGAATACATTCTTCCACTTGCGACAAAGAAAGATATATTGCTTGTTTGAAGCCTTTTTAAAGCTTCTTCATTTCTATCGGATAGTTCAAATACAGATGCTTTATGACCTTTAAATAATGTGCCATCCATGTCACTAACAATTGCTTTAATCATATCTTAATTTCCGTCCATTTACCTTGTTTAAATCTAATAGATAAGAAAATAAATCTAGAGAATTGATCACTTAATACACCTGTCCAAATACCAACTAGTCCTAAATCTAATATGCCACCAGCTAGTCCCCAAGTCACTGCTGTACGAATAATTGTTACAGAGATTAATGAAGCCCATAAACAATATTTAAGATCTCCAGCTCCACGTAAGCATCCAGAAAAAATGATTTGAGAAATTTGGAACAATACAATAATCATGATAAATCTAGTAATTAATACACCCATATCTAGAATATTTGAATCTTTGAAGAATAGGGAGAAGATTTCTCTACCAAAGATAAATAAGATAATTGCTAGAATGATAGAAATGACTAGACCCATCTTTTGACAGATATTTCCATAACGTTTAGCTTTTTCAGGATCTTTTTCACCTAAGCTTCTACCAATTAAAGCAACAGCTGAAACTTGCATACCATCACCTAATGAGAAGGCTAAAGTTAATAAATTCATACCTACTTGGTGAGCGGCGAAAGCGTCTGTTCCAAGTCTAGCCGCAATGATTGAAGTTGTTAAGAAACCTACACGCATGGCAATATTTTCTAGTAATAAATTAAAACTTAAAGAAACAATACTTCTAAAGGCATCAAGACTTGGTTTAATCTTTTCTTTAAAAATATAAGGGATAGATAAGAAACAATCTTTTTTTGTAATAGAAAGAATACTCATGATACATGCGACTACTGTACCTAAAACAGTAGCTAACGCTGCACCAAACATTTCTAAACGAGGGAAACCAAAATTACCACCAATTAATAAATAGTTAAAAATAATATTTACGACGCTAGAAGTAATGTTTGTTGTCATCGCAATTTTCGTATTTCCGCATCCTCTTTGTGCAGCGTTAATTACAAGGGATAATACATTGAAAATCATACCAGCTTGAATAACATTGAAATAAGTTACTGCCGCAACATGTGTATCAGAATTAGAACCACATAAATTAATGATTGCATCAGCGTTTGCTAAGGAAATGGTAGAAATAATAACTGCAGCTATAATGATAAAGACGATTGCTGTAAACAATATTTCATTGGCATTTCTACGATTTTTTTGACCAAATCTTCTAGCAGATAATGCATTTACCGCAATATTACTGGAGAAAAATAATGCTAAAGCAATAAATTTTGGTTGTGTAGTTAAACCTACTGCCGCAACAGCATATGTACCAAGAGTACTAACCATCATGGTATCAATCATACTAGCTAATGCGACGAAAAAACTTTCTAGTACGGCAGGCCAAGCCATACGAATTGCATCGATAACGAGCTCCTTCGAATCTACTTTTTGTAATTTATCCATATGATAATATTATAAAGGTATAAGTAAAAGTTATGCGTGAAAATAATTTCCTGATTATTGTTAACAAATATAGACTAACATGTCCTAACTGTTTTAAGAAAAATGTGAGATAATCAATATATGAAAACAGAAGATGATTGTAAAACAATTGATATGCATTGTGATACGCTAATGAAAGCGTACTTTGATAATCGAAATGATATCTATGATGTTCCTGAATATGATTTAGATATCAAAAGAATGATTTCTAGTGGGATGATGGCGCAATTTTTTGCGATATTTGTACCATCTAAGAAACTATATGAGAGATTCAACAGAGAATATATTAGTGATGATGAGTATATCAATAAATGTATTGATATTTTTAATCACACAATAGAACTACATAACGATTCAGTAGCTAAGGCAATAAGTGCTAAAGATATTGAATCAAATTATGCTAGCAACAAAGTGAGTGCTGTGTTAACCATGGAAGATGGTGTTGCTGTACAAGACGATATGAATAAATTAGATTATTTTTATCAAAAAGGTGTACGAGCATTGAGTTTAACGTGGAACTATGAAAATTGCTTTGGATATCCAAATAGTAAAGATCCTGAAATTATGCAAAAAGGATTAAAAGATTTTGGTAAAGAAGCTGTTAGACATATGCAAGATATTGGTATGTTAGTCGATGTTAGCCATTTATCTGATGGTGGTTTCTTTGATGTATATAAGTTAAGTAAAGTGCCATTTGTAGCGACACATTCTAATGCTAGATTTTTATGCAATCATACAAGAAATATGACAGATGATATGATACGCATGTTACATGAAAAAGGTGGTGTCATGGGAATCAATATTTGTCCTGATTTTTTAGATGATACGCCAAATAATGTAGATAGTACGATTAATCGTCTTTGTGACATGATTGAACATGAAAAAGAAATTGCGAGTATCGATGTATGTGCAATTGGAACAGACATTGATGGAACAAATGGAAACTTCGAAATGGCTGGACCAGCAGAGTCTTATAAATTATTTGATGAATTAATACGTAGAGGTTTTTCTACAAATGATATAGAAAAAATCGCGTATAAAAATATATTACGAGTAATGAATGAAGCAGGTTTATAAGGAGGATAATTAATGAAATACGACTTTACTTCAATTATGGATAGAAAAGGCATGGATTCTATCGCTGTAGAGCCAGGAGAAATGCTTGGTAAATTTGAGTTAGAAGAAGGCTTTGATGTAATACCAATGTGGGTAGCAGATATGAACTTTCCAACTGTACCTACAATTGTGGATGCATTAGTAAAAAGAGCGAGTCATCCTGCATATGGATATTTTAATAAAAGTGATGCATATTTTGATGCCATTATTAATTGGCATAAAGTAAGAAATGGTGTTACAGGGATTACAAAAGAATGTATTGGATATGAAAATGGTGTACTTGGTGGTGTAGCTACAGCACTAAGTGTATTCTGCTCTAAAGGTGATTCTGTATTATTACATTCTCCAACATATATTGGTTTTACACATACTTTATCAAATGCTGGATACAATATGGTTTTAAGTGATATGTATTTAGATGAAAATAATGTATGGCGTATTAACTATGAAGATATGGAAAAGAAAATTGTAGAAAATCATATTCATGCGGCTATTTTCTGTTCTCCTCATAATCCTACAGGTAGAGTATGGGAAAAAGAAGAAATCGAAAAAGTAATGGATATTTACAAGAAACATAATGTATATGTAATTTCTGATGAAATTTGGTCTGATATCATTCTTGGTGATCATAAACATATCCCAACACAATCTATTAGTGAAGATGCTAAAAATAGAACAGTTGCTTTATATGCTCCTAGTAAAACATTTAATTTAGCTGGTTTAATTGGCTCATATCATATCGTTTATAACGAGTGGATTAGAGATAGAATGAATAAAGAAAGTTCTTTATGTCATTACAATTCAATGAATGTTTTATCTATGCATGCTTTAATTGGTGGATACACTAAGGAAGGCGAAGAATGGGTTGATGAACTAAGACAAGTATTAACAGAAAATGTTGAATATGGTTACAACTATATTTGTGAACATTTCAAAGGTGTTAAACTCAGCAAACCACAAGGAACATATATGTTATTTTTAGATTGCAAAGATTGGTGTGTAGAGCATAATAAAACAATTGATGATGTATTAGATACAGCACATCGTTATGGCGTATTATTCCAAGATGGTAGACCATTCCATGGAGAATACGGTATTCGGATCAATCTAGCTTTACCTTTATCCAGAGTTCAAGAAGCGTTTGATCGTCTAGATAAATATGTTTTTAATGCGAAATAAACACTAAGAGTATCCTATGGGATACTTTTTTATTCATGGAGGTAAGATGAAACCGTATTATGTAATAGGGCATAAAAATCCTGATAGTGATTGCATTGTTTCGGCAATTACTTATGCAGAATTAAAAAAACAATTGGGTGTAAATGCGAAGGCATATGCTTTGGGGAAAGCAAATAGAGAAACGCAATATTTACTACAAAAGTATGGCTTTACGCATCCTGAACTCATTCACTCTGCTAAATGTACTTTAGCAGAAATAGAGAAAGATGAAGCGATACTTGTTTCTCCTGGCATCACAATGAAAAAAGCATTTGATGCCGTAAGCTCAAGAAAAAATAAAGGTGTTTTTGTTGTGGATGAAGATTCTAAGCTTTTAGGTATTGTTTCTATTTCTGACTTAACAAAGTTATGGACAGAAAGTGATGATACGCTAAAAGAATATATGCGACGCACAAAGCTATCGAATATTATCGATGTATTAGAGGCGAAAATATATCATAAAGAAAATGATTTCCATACAAGTGGACTAATTCATATCATGCCATCTATGTCAGATACTAGAGAAGAATATAAAGATAGTATTGTGATATTAAGAAATAATCCCGATGTACAACGTTTTGCGATTGATAATGGGGCAAGTTTAGTCATTATTTCAGGAGAAGATTGGGTAGATAGTGTTACTTTAGAAAAAGCAAAAGAAAAACATGTATCGATTATTTATACTAGTCGAACAGTATTAGAGTGTTCTAGATTAATCTATGAATCTATATCTATTGATGAAGTAACAACGCATGATGTAATTTCCTTTAAAGAAAGTGAAACAGTAGAAGAAGTAAGTGAGCGTCTAGCAAAAACAAGATTTAGAACATATCCTGTATTAAATGAAAATAGACAAGTCATTGCAGCAATATCTCGTTATCATTTATTTCACTATGATAAAAAGAAATTTATATTAGTTGATCATAATGAAGCAACGCAAACTGTAAATGATATTGAATATGGAGAAATTGTGGAAATCGTTGATCATCACCGTATGGGTGGTATAGAAACAATGAATCCAATCAATATAATTGAAAAAGCAGTTGGTAGTACAAGTACAATTATCTATGGCTTATATATTCAAAATCATGTGGATATTTCCAGGGAAATAGCGGGTTTACTACTAGGTGGACTAATCTCTGATACTTTATGCTTACGTTCTCCTACAACTACAGAAGAAGATAAAAAAGTAGCGGAAGAACTTAGTAAAATCGCTGAAATATCTCCAACTGATTTACAACAGGAGCTAATTAATGCTTCAGATTCTATTTTACATAAAACAGACCTAGAACTTTTATATGATGACTTTAAAGAATTTAGAATTTCTAGCTCTAGAATTGCAATTGGACAAAGTCAATGTAAGAATTGGGAAGAATACTTTAAGATAAAAGATCATTTCTTGAAGTATTTAGAAGAAACTGCAATATCTCAACATTATGATTTGATTTTAATCATGTTTACTGATCCTGCTGGTTCTGGTTCATATCTTTTATACACAGGCAAAAAAGATTGGGCAGTAAAAGAAGGCTTTGTGGATGTATTAAGTAAGGATGGTTTTGCGAAGGGAATCGTTTCTCGTAAAAAACAAGTTCTTCCAGTAATTATCGATACTTTAAATAAGTGAATATACATTTGCATTTGATTGTAAATGTGATGACATTGACTTAAAAGTTAAAAACGATAAGATATAAGTACCCTTAAGGAGGTATATAAAATGAGTGAATTTAATCGTACAAGTTATTATGATTCAACAGCTGGTTCATTACAGCAATATATTACAAAAGTATTTACAAAGATGGGTATAGCATTAGGAATTACAGCGTTAGTTGCATTTTTTGGCTATCAAAGTTTAATGAGTGGCGGCTTCATGTATAAGATGCTAGTAGAAATGCCATTTATGATTTGGATTTTATTCTTCGCTCAATTAGGCGCATGTATTGCATTAAGTGCAGGTTTAAGAAAATTTAATCCATCAACAGTTTCTGCTTTATTCTATGGATATGCAGTTCTAACAGGTATTAACTTTAGTACATTACCATTAGAATTTGGCTTAACTACAGTATTTACAGGTTTCTTATTTGCGGCAGTAATGTTTGCGAGTTGTGCTGTTATTGGTGCTACTACGGACAAGGATTTAACAAAATTTAGCACAATATTCTTAGCTGGTTTAATTTCAATGGCTTTAGCTAGTATTCTTTCTATCTTTATTCCAGTATTAAGAAATAACTTATTATTTAGTTATATTGGTGTAGCTTTATTCTTAGGAATCACTGCTTATGATACACAAAAGATTAAGTCTTTCTATTATGGTACATATGAAGGTGACACGATTCGTGAAAACCTAGCAACATTTGCGGCATTCCAATTATTCTTAGATTTCATTAATATCTTCTTATATGTATTAAGAATTCTAGGAAATAACAGAAATAACAAATAACAAACAAAAAGCATGTGTGAATGAACATACATGCTTTTAATATGCTTAAATTTATATTTTATTCGTTGTTAGAAGCTTTTTCGCCTGCTACTTTACCGTAATATAGTACCATTGTTAAGCAATCACCACTTTGGTGAGTTGCTCCTTCAAAACCACTAGTAACATCTCCTGCAGCATATAGATGAGGAATAACTTCGTTATTTGTATCTAACACTTCAGCGTTAGTATTAATTACTAAACCACCAAATGTTAAATGGTATAAATTTTCCATTTTAGCAACAACATATGGTCCATTTTCTACTTTGCCATTGAATTCTGTACGGCCAAAATCAGCGTCACTATTTGCATCAACATAGGAATTGAATTGTTCAATGCTGTTCATCGCTGTTTCTACATCTAATCCAGTTTTTTCAAGAGCTTCTTCTAAAGTGTCAGCGACAACAAACCAATCACCACGCGAGGCTAAATCAGTAGCTAAACCTTCTTGAGCAGCATTAATCGCATCAATCATCTTACTATCACCAACATAGTATGCTAATGCACCAGGCTGATCATTTAATCCACCAATAGTTGTCATACCAGATAATTTTGTGTCATTAGTAAAACGTACACCATTTGCGTTTAGGATTAATTGTTGAGTACCATTAATTTTACCAAATTCACTAGTGGTGCATCCACCATGGTATCCAGATAGTAATGTACATAAGAATCCCATATCGCGTAATTGAGCACCTATATTTTCAGCCATAACAATTCCATCACCTGTATTTGTGCTTGGATTTGTACTACCGTTTTCTTCTGTTAAGCCTTCACCAATAGTTTGATATTTAGCAACCATTTCACCATTAGAAGAGAAACTTCCTGTTGCGATAACGACACCTTTATTTGCGTGGTATGTATATTGATTGCCATCAGATCCTATTGCGATAACTCCAGTAACAACACCATCTTCTTGAATTAATTCTGTTGCTCGTGTATTCATTAAGATTTTTACATCTACTTCTTTTGCGGCATTTTCTAATGCACTAATTAATCCACTAGAACCATCTACTGGTGTTCCACCATGAGCGTTATACATTTTATCTTGTAATTCCATACCAGAATCACATAACCAAGTATTTAATTCGTTTGTATTTTCGAAAGCAGTTTTTGTTAGATCAAAGTCAAGAGTAACTTCATTTCCTTCTTTATCTGTTCCTTGTCCTTTTAGGTAGTGATCGATAAGTGCCATTTCTATACTATCGAAGCGTCCTTCTTGATCACTTTCTAAATATTCTTGGATTTGTTGTTGAAGAGTAGTTAATGTATCTCCCCATTCACCAAAGTCATCTGCGTTATAGTCTAAGTATTTTTGTAAAGTTTCATCATTACGTTCCATAGTAGCGTTAATATTTTCGTCGAATACTAAAATATGACCACCAGAACGAATTGTAGAACCACCAATAATGCCATTAGCTTCTAATACGATAACAGAAGAACCATTTTGACCAGCACTTACGGCAGCGGAAAGACCTGCTCCACCAGCCCCAATGACGATAATGTCTGCTGTTTCATCAGTTAATGTTTCTTCATCACTTTCTTCGCTAGCACCAGTAGCTTTAGCAATACATGAAGCAGTAGCGTTTAATATTGCTGTACTTGTGATTGTTGCGGAAGATATAACATCTACGTCAGCTGATTGAGCTTCTAAAATCAAGTCTGGTAGTTGTTCGACAGCAAGACTTCCAATTCCAGGAGTTTCATCATCACCTGTAACTTTTACATCTGTCATTTTGTTACTATCGAAAGTAATTTCTACTGTAACATCTCCACCCATACCTTTTTCTGTTGCAGTGTAAGTTCCTGGAGTATATTTTCCATTTTCGGAAGATGATGATCCTGAACTTGCACAACCACTAAGTGCTAAACAAAACGCAAAAATAGTGGCTAAAAATCTTTTCTTCATTTCATTTCTCCTTTTCCTAATTGCACACTTTAATATCTGTGTGTATTTTGTTATTAAAATAACAACTTTAAATGTGTTTTCAATCGCTAATGCGTAACTGGGCATTTAAGGTGAATAACTGAGCTTTTTCAAAGGGGAAATATGATAAGATTTATACGAATTGAGCAAAGGAGGTAGGATATGCTCCAAGTTGCTATATGTGATGATAATCATGCAATCAGAGAAGAGCTTAAACAATATCTTAATGATTTCTCAAGCAAGAGTAATATTGAAATTGAATTACATGAATTTAAAAGTGGGGAAGAATTATTAGGAAGTTATTATCAGGAATTTGATTTACTCATTTTAGATATTCAAATGGATGGAATGAATGGATTAGATGTAGCTCGTAAGATACGTGAAACAAATTCTGATATGACGATTATCTTTTTTACAAACTATATACAATATGCTTTAGAAGGTTATGAAGTTCAAGCATATCGCTTTTTATTGAAACCTCTTAGTTATGAACAATTTTCTTCCATTGTTGGTACAGCATTAATAGATTATGCTAACCGTAAACAAAATGTATTCATTGTGAATAGTCGGGATAAAAATACATGTATATTAATTGATGATATTTTATATGCTGAAACAGATCGAAGGCATATTGTGATTCATACAATGAATCATAATATAAATTCTATGATGACAATGAGAGAAGTAGAAGATACATTGAAAAATTATTTATTTTTTAGATGCCATACTTCTTATCTAGTTTCTTTGCAAAAAATAAAATCAATTGGACTTCAAGATTTAGAGTTAATAGATGGCACAAAGATCCCTGTAAGTAAGCATCGTCGGAAAGATTTAAAAGAAAAACTAGCGACATTCTGGGGAGAGAAGTTTTTATGATTGGATACCAATTTGCAGTACTATTCATCTATATTATTGTTTTTGCAGGATGTTACTTATATTTGGTGAAGGATATACCAACAAAGTCATCTATTTTAATTAGAATACCATTATTAGTTTTAGGCCTTCTATTACTTTATAAACAAGTGAATAGTTCGATACTACAAACATTACTAAGATATGTTTATTTCATCATTTTGTATTCTTTATGGGGTATATTATTTTTAGATTGTATATATTCTTATGCCATTTATTTAGCAATATTTTATACGATATTTATGGGTGTTTGCTTTAGTTGCGTACAGATTATCTTTTTGTTATTAAATGTTACGACATCTACTTTACTCACATTATGTGCAGGAATATTCCGTGTTATCGCAGTAGTTTTATTAAAGATATATTTTGTTCGAATTGATGGAGATAGACGACCATCTATTTATGAAATTACTTTAGGGCTTTTTCCAGCCGCAGCATGTTTTATCGCAAATTTAGTTTTGTTTGATTATCTTGTAATGACAAATCGAACTATGCGAGGAGAAAATTTAACACTAGCATATTTACTTGTGCTATTTTTTGCTCTAGCAGCTATTCTAGTGCTTGTTAGTTCTGAACGATATTTTATTTTGAATCGTGAACGAGAAGAAACACAGTTTGCTAGTGATCATTTGCAGATGAAATATAATCTGTTTTTAAAAGACAAAACAAATAATGAAATGATACAGGCGTTGTATCATGATATGAAGAATCATTTGTTAACGATTGAAAGAATGGGACAAACGGAACAATCTCAAGCATATATAACAGATTTAAAGAATCAATTAGAACAAATGGAATTACCTTATCATACAGGATGGCAAACATTAGATGCGATTTTGTTAAATAAAAAAATAGAATGTGATCAATATGACATTCAATTGAGTTCCTATGTGTTTTTTACACAAAAAGAGTTTTTATCTTCAATGGAAATATGTACTTTGTTTGGTAATTGTATCGATAATGCGATTGAAGCTGTATCGAACTTAGAAAAGGGAAAAAGAAATATTCATATATCAGGTGGTGAAGTGAATGGAAATATCGTCATTACTATTCGTAATCCTTTTGAACATGATTTAAAACATAAAGATGGTAAACTTGTTACGACAAAAAAAGACGTAACACATCATGGATATGGTTTAACAAATGTGCGTCATGTAATAGAAAAATATGATGGAACTCTTACTTTTAAAGTGGTAGATTCAACTTTTAGTGTATGTTGGATGATTCCAATAACAGATAACAAAAAACAGCTTTAGTAAATCACTAAGGCTGCCTATATATTCATCACTTTAGGTCACAAAGCTTCTGTGGATATCTAGTAAAAAGGTGGGGACTCGTTACTAAATATCCTTTTTAGAAGCTTGCAACTATCTTGCGATAATTGCTAATTTCAAAAGCATTCATGCATGCTTTAAGTAGTATATCATTCTGTTTTTAAAATTCAACACCAAATTTATTAATTTTTCAATAGTTTTAGATAAAGAAAATATGTAAGTTAATGGCACATTCTATGATAATATTTTACGTGGAAATTATAGGAAGAAATATATGAGTAAAGATGAATTAGTAATAGCAGAAGCTTTAAATGGAATGGTTAGAGTAAGAGCTTGTAGAACTACAGATTTAGTAGAAACAGCTCGTACTTTACATAATAGTGCACCTACAAGTACAGCAGCTTTAGGTAGAGTGATGACAATTAATGTAATTATGGCTAGTGATTTAAAAGATGAAGATGCGAAGTGCTCAGTTACGATTAATGGTCATGGCCCTATTGGAACAATTATTTCTCAAGCTACACCTAATGGTAAAGTTAGAGGATTTGTAGGAGATTCTAGTATTTATTTAGTAAATGAACAAAATGGTAAGTTAGATGTAGGTAGAGCAGTTGGTACAAATGGTTCATTAACAGTCACAAAAGATTTAGGCCTAAAAGAACCTTTTACTGGTGTTGTAGAACTGCAAACAGGTGAAATTGGTGATGATTTTGCCTATTATTTTGCGATGAGTGAACAAATTCCTTCAGTAGTATCTGTTGGTGTTTTAGTAGGATATGAGTGCCATGTTCGTGCTGCAGGAGGTATTTTAATTCAAATGTTACCAAATGCAAGTGAAGAAGCTTATGACTATGTTGAAAAGCTAGCAAAAGAAATGAAACCAGTATCGAAATATATTGATGATGGATTAACACCAGAAGAAATCATTCATACTTTATTTAGTGATGCAAACATTTTGGATAAAAAACCTATTGGATGGTATTGTGATTGTTCAAAAGATCATTTCATGCGTGCAATGGCATTGGTGAGCCAAAATGATATCGAAGAAATGATTCGTGAAGATCATGGTGCACATGTAAAATGCCAATATTGTGAAAAAGAATATAACTTTAGTGAAGAAGATTTAGAAGAGGTTTTAAATAGACATGTCAACATGGAACATCGGAAAGATATGCATATCTAATCAAATTGTCGCTGCTCCTTTAGCTGGCATTTCCAATCCTGTATATCGTAAGATGTGTAGAAATTATGGTGCAGGACTTGTTGTAAGTGAAATGATTAGTGATAAAGCACTTCATTATGAAAATAAAAGAACACAAGATATGTGCCGTACTGTAGAAGGAGAACATCCTGTTTCTTTACAATTATTTGGTGGTGACCCTGAAACAATGGCTGAAGCAAGTGCTTACTTAACAACACATACAGATTGCGACATTATTGATATCAATATGGGTTGTCCTGTTACGAAAGTGTTAAAAGCTCATGCAGGATCTTATTTATTACAAGATGAAGACTTAGCAGCTAGTATCGCTAAAGCTGTTGTAGATCATACGGATAGACCAGTTACTGCTAAAATACGTGCTGGATATGATTTTAATCATATTAATTGTGCTTCTCTTGCGAAGAAGTTAGAGGATGCGGGGGTGCAGGCAATTGCAGTACATGGTAGAACGAAGTCTCAAATGTACGAAGGTAAAAGTAATAATGAATATATACGTATGGTAAAAGAAGCAGTATCGATTCCAGTAATAGGGAATGGAGATATTCGTACTGTAGAAGATGCGAAAAGAATGCTAGAAGAAACAAAGTGTGATGCCATAATGATTGGTAGAGGCTTATTAGGTAAACCATTCTTTTTAAAAGAATTAGCTTGTGCTTTAAATCATGAAGAATACATTGAACCAACATACTTTGAAAGAATTGAATTAGCTAAGGCATATGCACAAGAACTTTGTGCATATGAAGGTGAATATGTTGGGATGAGAATGATGCGTTCTATGGCTAGTTGGTATATAGCTGGTATGCCTTTTTCTGCTGAATATAAGAATAAATTATCATATATCGAAACATATAACGATATGGATAAGATTTTAGAAGATTATAAGAAAGTTCTTGGGGAGAATGAAGGATGAAAAAAGATATAGCATTATTTTTTGATATAGATGGTACACTTAGAAATCCTAAAACAGGAAAGATATCACAAGCTGTTTTTGATGAAATTTCTATTTGGCAAAAAGAAGGATATCTATGTTGCATATCTACAGGAAGATGTATTGAAAATGCAATGCATCAAGGTATAGAAGTACATCATTGGGATGGTATCATTGGCACTAATGGTCAACAAGTTATGGGGCCTGATGGAACAATGATTATTGATGGCTATATGAATGAAGAAATGGTTGAGAAAGCTATTTCTACTGCAAAGAAATTAGGACAATCATTATATCTAATTGCAGGAAATGAGTGGATTCGTGTAGGTGAAATCAATGAAGATGTAATCGAAGCTCAAAAATTATTTGGTGGAACTTTGCCAGATGAAAAGCCATACAAAGACAAAAAAGTAATTTATTTTATCGCATTTGCTAAAGATATACATGATTATGAGGAATATGAAAAAGTAGGATTTAAGACAGCTCCTACATTCTATCATTACGCTGATGTAGTATTACCAGGATATGACAAAGCTAAAGGTATTCAAACTTACTTAGAGCGTGTTGGTGTACATCAATATTATGCATTTGGTGATTCTACAAATGATTTAGAAATGATTCAACATGCAGATTTAGGCGTGGTAATGCAAAATGGTGATCCAACGATGTTTCAATATGCAGATATCATCGCTCCTTCAGTAGAAGAAGATGGTGTAGCGAAAGTATTACAAGAATTAAGAGCTAAATGGTAAAAAGGATTATGAAATAGTATGAGTGAATAAAATTCGTACTATTTTTTTGTTTTTAAGTGAAGAAACAGAAATGTAAGAATGTGAAATATTTTATTTCATTGACTTTATAAATAGTAAGATAGACAATATGTTTACGAAATAGTAGGACTTCCAACTAATTGTAGGAGGGTATATGGCAAATCAAGGAAATTATCTGATACAAGTATCGATTTTATTTAGAAATACGCAAAAGTATTTTGATAAAGTACTTGCTCAATATGATATAGGTTCGGGACAATTAATGTTTCTATTTAGTATCTATGAACATGAAGGAATCACGATGCAAGAAGTGACACAGATTGGAGAATTAGATAAAGGGACAACAACGAAAAGTATCCAAAAACTCATTGAACAAGGATATGTACAAAGTCGTGTAGATGAAGTGGATCGAAGAGTTAAACGCTTATATACGACAGCTAAAGCGGCAGAAATCATGAATGCGCTATATGATTATCGAAATGAATGTAGAAATAAGTTATCTGAAGGCATGGATTTTGATTTGTTTGAAGAAATGCTTACAAAAGCTTGCGATAATTCAAGAAAATACCTAGTTCCTGAAGAAACATATGAAAAGATTAAAATTGGTGGATTGCAGAAGTTGACGCTATTAGATTATCCATCAAAGTTAGCTTCTACAGTATTTACAAGTGGATGCAGCTTTAAGTGCCCATTTTGCCATAATAAAGATTTAGTATTTGTGCCAGAAAATTATTCTTTTTTAGATGTAGAAGATGTAATTGCTTATTTAGAAAAGCGAAAGAAAATATTAGATGGTGTATGTATAACAGGTGGGGAACCATTATTACAAGAAGGGCTATTACCATTTATTGAAAGAATCAAAGAAATGGGATATCTTGTAAAACTAGATACGAATGGCAATGATCCTAAAAAACTGAAAGAAATAGTAAATAGTGGACTAGTTGATTATGTTGCGATGGATGTTAAAAACTGTAAAGAAAAATATCATGAAACAGTTGGGTTAAACAAGCAAGTATTTGATATCGGAAGAATAGAAGAATCTATTTCATTCTTACTAGAAGAACATGTGGATTATGAGTTTAGAACAACAATTGTAAAAGAATTACACCAAAAAGAGGATGTACTTGCTTTAGCAAACTGGATTAAAGGCGCGAAACAATATTATTTACAACAATATGTCCCTAGTGAGAATGTCATAGAACAAGTTTTCTCTAGTTATAACAAAGAAGAAATGGAAGAGTTGTGTAGTGCGGTAAAAGAAATTATACCAACATGTAAATTACGTGGTGTAAAAGGAGAATGATCATGTACGAGGTAATAAAAAGAGATAATTCAGTAGCTAAATTTGATTTAAACAAGATTAAAAATGCGATAGAAAAAGCATTTGTTGCATGTAGTAGACAATACAATCAAGATATTATTGAAGTATTAGCGCTACGAGTTACTAGTGATTTTGAACCTAAGATTAAAGATAATTTAATTGGTGTAGAAGAAATACAAGATTCAGTCGAAAAAGTATTAAGTGAATCTGGATACGCGGATGTATCAAAAGCCTATATTATTTATCGTACACAACATGAAAAATTAAGAAATATTGCGACAACGACATTAGACTATAAAAAGCTAGTGGATAATTATTTGGAAGCTTTAGATTGGCGTGTAAAAGAAAACTCTACAGTTACTTATTCTGTAGGTGGTTTAATTCTATCTAATAGTGGAGCGATTACAGCGAATTATTGGCTAAGTGAAGTATATGATAAAGAAATAGCGGATGCGCATCGTAATGCCGAAATTCATATTCATGATTTAAGTATGTTAACAGGATATTGTGCTGGATGGTCTTTAAAACAACTTATTCAAGAAGGATTAGGTGGGGTAGTTGGTAAGATTACTTCATCTCCAGCAAAACATTTAAGTACATTATGTAATCAAATGGTGAACTTCTTAGGAATCATGCAAAATGAATGGGCTGGAGCACAAGCGTTCTCTAGTTTTGATACATATCTAGCACCATTTGTTAAAGCAGATAATTTGTCATATCCAGAAGTAAAACAATGTATACAATCCTTCATTTATGGTGTAAATACACCAAGTAGATGGGGAACACAAGCTCCTTTTACAAATATTACATTAGATTGGACAGTGCCAAATGACTTAGCAAATCTACCAGCCATTGTTGGTGGTAAAGAAATGTCTTTTACTTACGCTGATTGTAAAAAAGAAATGGATATGGTCAACAAAGCATTTATTGAAACAATGATTGAAGGAGATGCGGATGGTAGAGGATTCCAATATCCTATTCCTACATATTCAATCACAAAAGACTTTGATTGGAGTGAAACAGAAAATAATCAATTATTGTTTGAAATGACAGCGAAATATGGAACGCCTTATTTCTCAAACTATGTAAATAGTGATATGCAACCAAGCGATGTTCGTTCAATGTGTTGTCGATTACGTTTAGATTTAAGAGAACTACGTAAAAAGAGTGGTGGTTACTTTGGATCAGGAGAAAGTACTGGTTCAATTGGCGTAGTAACAATTAATATGCCTCATATTGCTTATTTATCTAAGAATAAAGAAGAGTTCTATGAACGTCTTGACCATATTATGGATGTTTCTGCAAGAAGCTTAAAAGTAAAAAGAAATGTTGTCTCTAGTTTACTAGATGCTGGTTTATATCCATATACAAAGAGATATTTAGGAACATTTAATAATCACTTTAGTACGATTGGACTCGTAGGAATGAATGAAGCTTGTTTAAATGCTAGTTGGATTAAAAAAGATTTAACGCATGAAGAAAGCCAAAACTTTACTGTAGAAGTGTTAAATCATATGCGTGAAAGATTAGCTGATTATCAAGAAAAATATGGGGATTTGTATAACTTAGAAGCTACTCCTGCAGAAAGTACATCTTATCGTTTAGCAAAACATGATAAAGAAAATTATCCTGATATCATTACAGCAAATGAAAATGGAACACCATATTATACAAATTCATCTCATTTACCTGTTGGCTATACAGATGACTTGTTTACAGCATTAGATATCGAAGATCCTTTCCAAGTTTTATATACATCTGGTACTGTATTCCATGCATTCTTAGGAGAAAGATTATCCGATTGGAGAAATGCAGCATTACTTGTAAAAAAGATTAGTGATAACTATAAACTTCCATATTATACGATTAGTCCAACATATTCCGTTTGCCCTAATGATGGCTATATTAGTGGTGAAGTATATAAGTGTCCTCGTTGTGGTGCAGTAACAGAAGTATATTCAAGAATTACAGGATATTATCGTCCAGTAAAGAATTGGAATGCAGGTAAGACACAAGAATTTAAAGATCGTAAGACATATTGTGTTGAGGATAATAAAAAACCAATTGATACAGTCCAAGAAATTGTACAAGAGAAAAAACAAATTATCCAAAAAAATGAAGGAAATAAACCTTTATTGTTCACAACAAAAACTTGTCCAAATTGTGCCATGATCAAAAAGATATTAGAGGATAAAAATATCGATTATGATGTAATTGATGCGGAAGAAAATGTTTCTTTAGCAAGTGAATATCATATAGCATCTGTTCCTACACTAGTGACTCAGGATGGAATTTATGTGAACGCATCAAATATTATTAGCTATATTAATAAATAATGATGATCCTTCTCGCTTTGATGAGGAGGATTTTTTTGACGAGTGGTCAATAGGATTCTATGAAATCAAGAAAAAAGATATCCATATAAGGAATGATTTTGCTGTATCATAATGAACAACAAGGGGATTTTTATATGAGCAAGCAAGATAAAAAAATGTATATCATGGTCGCTATAGCACTATGTGGATTAATGGGGAGTTCCGTAGGAGTAGGATTAAATACAGCAGGATTATTTTTTACACCTGTATCAAATAGCTTAGAGATTAGTCGAGGATCAATTAGTTTTACTTATACCATTGTTTCTTTAGTTTCAGCTTTAACTGCGATGGTTTTACCAAAAATATTAAATACAAAGACATTTAAACCGATTCTCTTTGCGGGAAGCTTAATGTTAATTGGTGGAACAGCATTACAAGCAATCTGTTCTTCTGCAATGACTCTATATCTTTTTAACTTTATTCGTGGTGTAGGTTTAGGACTACTACATTTTGTCATGGTTACATTTGTATTAAATAATTGGTTTAAAGCAAAATATAGTGTCATCGCAAGTGTTGTACTTTCTTTTAGTGGTATTCCAGGTGCTTTACTTTCAGGTACGATTACAAATGTAATTGTTTCTTCAGGATGGCGAACAGGATATCTTTTTGTGGCGGGTATCATGCTCATATTTAACTTGCCCGCATTACTTTTACCAATTACTTTATATCCTAAAGATTGTGGCATGAAAGCTTATGGAGAAAGTGAAATTCAATTAAAACAGGAAGTGAAAGAAGATAATGAAGAGTTTCAATACACATTACCTTCATATATGTTATTACTAGTATTTGCAATATTAGCTGCTAGTTTACCATCGGTATCATCCCATATACCAAGCTATGCGGAATCTATTCATTATAGTGCTAGTGTTGGTGCCTTAACGCTTTCATGTTGTATGGCTATGAATATCTTTTCTAAAATCTTATTTGGTATCTTAAGTGATAAAATCGGTACGAAATATACAGTATTTGTCATGTGTGGAATGAATTTTATTTCTGCTGTATTATTATTAAATGCTTCATCTACGCTAATTTTGTTAGCTGGTTCTTTCTTGTATGGAACAATCTATGGAGCGACAACTACAGGAAATGTATTGATTACAAAAGAATTATATAAAGATGGTTACGATAAAGCGTTCCCATTAATTAATTTCTTGGGTGCTGTATTTGGGGCTATTGCAACAGTATTATTTGGTGTTATATATGATCAAACAGGTTCATACCATATGATGTTTGTACTTGTGCTAGTCTTCCAAGTAATTAATATTATTTCTATTCATTTTGCCTATATTGCTAGAAAGAAGGAACGTGCAAATGCACATAGGAATAAAGGAATTTAAACAAATATTGATTAAGACAATCCCCATTATGGTGGGATATATCGTACTTAGTATTGGTTTTGGTATATATGCTTCTAACGCAGGAATTAGTTTACTCTATGTTATTTTGATGAGTGTATTTGTTTATGCCGGTAGTATGCAATATGTACTAGTAAATTTAATTTCATCAGGAGTGAGTTTACTTACTACAGCCTTAACAACTTTTATGGTTAATGCTAGACATTTCTTTTATGGAATCTCGATGATTGATAAATATAGTGGTAAAGATATTCGTAATCCATATTTGATGTTTTCGTTAACAGATGAAACATATTCTTTAGTTTGCTCAAGTCATATAGAAGGAATAGATGATAAAACATATTATTTCTATGTATCTCTTTTTAATCAAATTTATTGGATTATTGGAAGTATTATAGGAGTAGTACTTGGAAATGTATTAACGATATCTACGGATGGAATAGAGTTTTCAATGACAGCGCTATTTATTACTGTTTTTATGGAACAATGGTTATCACAAAAAAATCATTTGCCAGCGCTTACTGGTTTAGTCACTTCGATATTATGTTTATTTGTATTTGGTAGAGATAATTTCTTAATTCCTACAATGATTTTGATTACAGTATGCTTACTTGCTCAAAGAAAGCAGAATGAAAAGAGGGTAAACCATGGCAGATAAAACGATTATACTCATGATTGCTATATCTTCTATAGTGACATTCTTATTAAGATTCTTACCGTTTATGATTTTTAAGGGGAAACAAACTCCCGCTGTAATCCAATATCTTGGAGAAGTATTACCATATTCTATTATGGCAATGCTAGTTGTATATTGTTTGAAGGATATAGATTTACTTCATAGTCCTTTTGGAGCTAAAGAAATTATAGCGTCACTAATTACAGCTGTATCGTATTTATACAAAAGAAATACATTACTTAGTGTAGTAGGTGGAACAATCATTTATATGCTATTAATTCAATTATTTTAATTGAAAAAAATCAATTGTATTGCTAGAATATCACCGTGTGCGATGAAAGAGATAGAATTCAATAGAGCAACGATAGAGAACTTTTGGTTGGTGGAAAAAAGTGTTGAGTTATTGTTTTGACAAAGACTCTGGAGCAAACGGTGATCTCGTTATCGATCAAAAATGAGGCGATATATTTTATATCGTAAACCAGGGTGGTACCACGAACAAGCTCTCGTCCCTATGGATAGAGAGCTTTTATATTTGTAGGAGGGAAAAGATATGTCAGAAGATATTCGCGAACATTTAGAAGAACATGCACAAGAACTACATGAAAAAGTAGAAGAAGTGAATGCTAATGTAAAAAAGACTGTAGAAAAAGTAAAAGAAGTAAAATTAAACGATCAACAAATTGCTAGACGTCAAAAGATGGATGCTTTAAGAGAACAAGGTATTGATCCATTTGGACATGCATTTGATAGAACACACCGTTCTAGTGATATTAGAAAAGAATTTGGTGAAAAAACAGCTGAAGAACTAGAAGCTTTAGATAGTGAAGTTAAGATTGCTGGTAGAATCATGTCTAAGCGTAGAATGGGTAAGCTTGGTTTCATGCATCTAAAAGATAGAGATGGACGTATCCAAGTTGTAGTCAACAAACGTATTATTGGTGATGATGTCTATGAAATTTTCAAACAAAGTGATATTGGTGATATTGTAGGTATCACAGGTAAAGTGATTAAAACACAAAGTGGTGAATTATCAGTTGAAGCACATGCTTATGAACACTTAACAAAAGCATTAAGACCATTACCTGAAAAGTTCCATGGTTTAACAGATAAAGAAGAAAGATATAGAAGAAGATACTTAGATTTAATCATGAATGATGAATCAATGAAGGTAGCTTTCTTAAGACCACAAGTTGTTGGTGCTATTCGTGAATTCTTAGCTAGTAGAGATTTCGTAGAAGTAGAAACACCTGTTTTAACAACATTATTAACTGGTGCTAGTGCTAGACCTTTCGTTACTCACCACAACACACAAAATCTAGATATGTATCTAAGAATCGCTCTAGAACTAAATCTAAAGAGATTATTAGTTGGCGGTATGGAAAATGTTTTCGAAATTGGTAGAACATTTAGAAATGAAGGTATGGATCCTCAACATAATCCAGAATTTACATTAATGGAAATCTATCAAGCTTATTCAGATTTAAATGGCATGATGGAATTAACTGAAAGTATGTACAAATATATCGCTGATAATGTAAGTCATAAGCGTGATTTCAAGTACTTAGGTCATGAAATTACATTAGATGGTGAATGGAAGAGAATTTCTATGGTTGATGCCATTAAGGAACAAACTGGTGTTGACTTTAAACAACAAATGACATTAGAAGAAGCAACTAAGATTGCTCAAGAACATGATATTGAAGTAGAACCACATTTCACAGTTGGTCATATTATTAATGCATTCTTTGAAAAATATGTTGAAGAAACATTAATTAACCCTACTTTCTTATATGGCCATCCAATTGAAATTTCACCATTAACAAAGGCTGATCCTAATGATCCTAGATTTGTACAAAGATTTGAATTATTCATCTCAGGTCATGAATGCGCAAATGCTTATACAGAATTAAATGATCCTATTGATCAATTAAATCGTTTCAAGGATCAATTGAAAGCAAAAGAACTTGGTGATGATGAAGCAAGTGATATCGATATGGATTTCGTAGAAGCACTTGAATATGGTATGCCTCCTGCAGGTGGTATTGGATATGGTGTAGATAGAATGGTTATGCTATTTAGTGAAGCAGAATCTATCCGTGACGTTATCCTATTCCCTACAATGAAGGAAAGAAACAATTAAGTGCGATAAATAAAGGGTTTTGTGAGTGCTAGCCTACGCACTTACGCAACTCTTACGCCAAATGTGCAAAGAAACAATAATCTTTAGAAAGAGGAACTCTGAAAATGAGTTCTTTTTTGTTGTTATGATGATATCTACAATGGTACAGCGAAAGTAGTACAACCAAATAAAGCTAGTGGTAAAAGACTAGCTAAAACTAGCTTGATGAATATTTTCTTTTTGTTCATATTTTAGTCCTTTAATGGCTTCTATTTAACATGATGTTTTCTTTTAAATATATATGTGATTTAGATTATAATGTTTAATGCAAAAAGAGGTGGAAGGAATGAAGAAAGTAATCAATTTATTTTTAACGTTATTCTTATTAATTAGTTTTACAGGGTGTACGAAGAAACAAGTAAATGGTACAGCAATCGTACTTTATACAAATGATGTACATGGATATATAAATAATAAAATCAAAGATGGTGATAATGAAGTAGATGGCTTATCTTATGCAAATTTAAAAGCATTAAAAGATGATTTGATTAGCCAAGGGGAAAATGTACTATTAGTTGATGATGGTGACCATGCTCAAGGAACAATTTATAGTGCATATCACGATGGCGAAGAAATGATTAAATTAATGAATGCGACAGGATATGATTTAGCTACTCTTGGTAACCATGAGTTTGATTATGGACAATATCAAGCATTTAAGTTAATGGATTTAGCAGACTATGATTATGTTTCGTGTAATTTCTATACAACAAGTGATAACAAGTTAGTATTAGAACCATATAAAGTATTAGAAGCAGGTGACTTAAAAATAGCATTTATTGGTATTACTACTCCTGAAACAATTACGAAATCAACACCAACATATTTCCAAGATGAAACAGGTAATTATATTTATGGAATTTATTCTGGTAAAGATGGACAAGAGTTATATGATTCTGTTCAAAGTGCGATTGATTCTGCTAAAAAAGAAGCGGATGTTGTAATTGGATTAGGACATCTTGGAGTAGAAGCAGGTTCTTCACCATATACAAGTACAGATGTTATTCAAAATACAACAGGTTTAGATGCATTTATTGATGGACATTCTCATACTGAAATTGAAAAAGAAATAGTTCAAGATAAAGATGGTAATGATGTACTTTTAACACAAACAAAGTCTTATTTTGCACATATTGGAAAGATGAGTATTACAGTAACAGATGGAGAAGTATCTGTGGATACAACATTTGTGGATGAATATGATGCGAAAGATGAAACAGTAGCGAATATGACTAGTGAAATAGTAGAAGCAGTGGATAAAGAACTAGACGAAGAAGTTGCGTCAGAAAGTGTTCCTGTTTATATTAATGATCCAGAAACAGGTGAAAGAATTGTAAGAAAGATGGAAACAAACGCAGGAGATATAATCGCTGACTCAATCTATTGGTACTTCAATGATGAAAAAGAAATGAATTGTGATATTGCGATGATGAATGCTGGTGGTATTCGCCAAGATTTCCCAGAAGGTATGTTAACATATCGCGATTGTAAGACAATGTTACCATTTGGAAATGTTATTTGTATGGTAAAAATGACAGGTGAAACAATTAGAGATATGCTAGATTTCAGTGTTCGTAATTTACCGGATGAATCATCAATACTACATGTTGCAGGAATGAAATATTCCATTGATACAAGCGTAGAACCTACTGCTGAAGTAGATGAAAATGGCGTATGGGTAAGTGCACCAACTAGTGGAGAATATCGTGTACATGATATTGAAATCTATAACCGTGAAACAGGAGAATATGAACCTATTGATTTAACAAAAGAATATACAGTAGGTGGTATTAACTATGTATTAAGAAATGCTGGTGGAGGATTAGCTATGGTTTCTAATGGTGAGCTAGTACTAGATTATTGTGGTGAAGACTATATGGTTTTAGCAGAGTATCTAAAAGCATTTAATAACCATAGTATTTCTAGTGAAAATTCTCCTTTATCTAGCTTAAATCATTACTTATTAAACTATGAGAATCCATATGGTTCAGGAAGAATTACAATTGAATAAGTGAAAATGAAAATGTCCCTCAATCGAGGGACATTTTCAAATGAATGAAAGAAACAAACTATCGTTGACCATCGCCACTAGGCTTCTTTTTGTCAAGAATATCTACTATATCAACAGCTGCTACAGCTCTTAATCTAGCTCTAAGATCATCAAGTGGACTTTTCTTAGTTGCGTCAGATAGAGCACCTTGGATATCAGCTAAACGGCCGCCAGAGATTTTATCTAGTTCTTCTTCACTGACTGGTAGTTTTGCTAAGAATGCTTTTACATCTTCATGAGTAACTTTTACACCGTGTTCTTCAGCAAATTTTACGATATGAGGAACATAGTCATCATCATCTTTAGCATCTACATTTTTTAGTAGTTCAAGAAGAGCGTAATTGATTTTTTCATCTTTTAAAAGTTCTAATAAATTCATAAGATTTATCTCCTTATCTCTACTTATATTTTACTATTAATACTATTTATATGCATTATATTTTTACAAAAGAAACAGTATTTTTATCTTGAAGAACTAGCTTTAATGTTAAATCGGCAGGTAAGTGATTTTGGTTTACTAAAAGTAAGTTAGGCTTATCTGTATCATGATAATGTTTTAAAGCAGTCTCAAATGTTGCACCACTTGTCATTTTACGATTAATCAAACGATTTTCTAAATCAATAGGTTCACCTGTAATGAAAATAGTATAGTCAGCGTAATCTTTTAATTTGTTATAAGGTGTCTCATTTAGTAATAGGTAATTTCCTTCAATGAGAATAATATCAGCGTCTACTTTAATAGCATTTTCAATTGGATCATGAATATTACGGTCATAGATTGGCCAATATGTTTCTTTTCCTTCTTGAATTGAAATGATATGTTCTTGAAGACTAGTGACATTAAAAGTATCAGGAGCTCCTTTATGTAATGCAAGTAGTTCACCTGTATTTTTCCGATAATGAGAATTCAAATATATGTTTGTATGATGAAAACCATCCATACCTAATGCTTGCAAAGGAGTGTATCCATTTTCTTTAGATAATACTTCTAAATATGACACTAGAGTACTTTTACCACATCCTGGTGGAGCAGCTAAATAAACAATAATTTGTCTCTTTTTTTCTTTTTGTAATGCGCTTAAATGAGCAAGTAAGGGTAATAAAATATCAGTAATAGTCTTACTTGAATAATTAGCGGTCACTTTTATTCCATTTATATGTAGTTCCATAACTCCTACATTATATACGAAAAAATACTAAACCCCTTGTGCAAAATTGTGATAGAATCACATAGCTATCACTTGTAGCGTGAAGAAAGGAGTGTTCTAAAATGATTAAAGAACTTGCAAAAAGTGTTCGCGAATATAAGAAACCGATGATTTTGACACCGATTTTTGTTATTGGCGAAGTAATAATGGAAGCGATTATTCCATATACAATAGCTCTTTTGGTAAATGAGATTAAAAATGGTTCAGGTGTTAATACAATACTGCACTATGGTTATATCTTACTTGCTTTAGCTATGTCTTCTCTTGTGTTTGGATATCTCGCTGGTCGAACATGTGCAAAAGCTTCATGTGGCTTTGCTAAAAATTTAAGACATGATGTTTTTTATAACATTCAGGATTTTTCTTTCAGTAATATTGATAAATTCTCTAGTGCTTCTCTTGTAACGAGATTAACAACAGATATTCAAAATGTGCAAATGGCCTTTATGATGTTAATCCGTACAGCATTTAGAGCTCCATTAAACTTAATATTTTCATTTGCCATGGCGTATTTTATGGGTGGTAAGATGGCGGTCATCTTCCTCATTATTATTCCTGTTTTAGGTATTGGATTATTTACAATAGCCAAAGTTACCATGCCATTATTTAGAAAAGGTTTCCCTAAATTTGACGTTCTAAATAATTCTATTGAAGAAAATATTAAGGGTATTCGTGTAGTAAAATCCTTTGTTCGTGAAGATTATGAACAAGATAAGTTAAATGCCGCATCAGAAGATATTCGTAAGATATTTACTAAGGCTGAAAGAATTCTTGCCTTAAATAGTCCTCTAATGCAAGCATGTATGTATTGCACAATGTTATTTGTATTATATTTTGGTTCTAAAACGATTATTACAACAAATGGCGTTAGCTTAGATATTGGACAATTCTCAACACTATTAACATATAGTTTCCAAATCTTATCTTCACTTATGATGTTATCCATGATTTTCGTTATGATTACATTCTCTGAAGAAAGTGCATTAAGAATTTGTGAAGTATTAAAAGAAAAGAGTGACTTAACTTCACCTGAAAATGCTATAGAAACAGTTAAAGATGGCTCTATTGATTTTGATCATGTACGTTTTAAATATTCTAAAAATGCAGATAGACCTGTATTAGAAAATATTGACTTACATATTAAGAGTGGTGAAGTCATTGGTATTATTGGTGGAACAGGATCAGCTAAATCTTCACTAGTACAACTTATTCCTCGTTTATATGACGTTAGTGAAGGTACAGTTCGTGTTGGTAAAGAAGATGTAAGAGATTATGACTTAACAGTATTACGTGACTCTGTAGCCATGGTATTACAAAAGAATGTGTTATTCTCTGGAACAATTGCTGAAAATATTCGTTGGGGTAATAAAGATGCTTCACTTGAAGAAGTAAAACATGTATGTCATTTAGCATGTGCTGATGAATTTATTGATCTTATGCCGAAAGGATATGATACCTATATTGAACAAGGTGGTACAAACGTATCAGGTGGTCAAAAACAAAGATTATGTATTGCTCGTGCATTATTAAAGAAACCTAAGATTTTAATTATGGATGACTCTACTAGTGCTGTTGATACAAAGACAGATGCCTTAATTCGTAAAGCAATGCGTGAATATATTCCTGAAACAACAAAGATTATCATTGCACAAAGAACTTCTAGCGTAGAAGATGCGGATAGAATCATTGTTATGGATGGTGGTCATATTGATGCGATTGGAACAAGCGAAGAATTATTAAAGACAAATAAGATTTATCGTGAAGTTTACTTATCACAAAATAAACAAGGAATTAGTGAGGAGGCAATAGGATAGTATGAACAACAAAAAACAAAACCGTTCAGCAACAATCAAACGTTTGATTAAACTATTATTCTCTTTTTATCCAAAACTATTACCAACAATTATTGTATTAATTCTAATTAATGCCGTAATTAGTTCTTTGCCATCTATCTTCCAACAAAATATTGTATCTATTTTACAAACAGCTTGGGAAAATGGTACAGGTTGGAGTGAAGTAGAACCACAAGTATTACATTATATTGTTATCTTAGCTTCTTTATATGCGGCTAGTTTACTTGCTGGTATTGTATATAACCAATTAATGGCTATCTTTACACAAGGAACATTAAGTAAGATTAGAATTAAGTTATTTGATCATATGGAAACTTTACCAATTCGTTATTTTGATACGCATCAACGTGGTGATGTTATGTCATATTACACAAACGATGTTGAATCATTAAGACAAATGATTTCTCAAAGTTTCCCACAACTAATGATTTCGGCAATTACTTTAACAACAATCCTTTGTATTATGCTTTATTACAGTGTTTGGATGGCTTTAGTTATTATTCTAGGTGCTGTAGTATCACTAACAATCACAAAAAAGATTGGTGGTAAATCATCTCGTTACTTTATGGCACAACAAAAGAATGTTGCACGTACTGAAGGTGTTATTGAAGAAATGATTAATGGCCAAAAAGTTATCAAAGTCTTCAATCATGAACCAGATGCAAAAGCTAATTTTGATAAAGTAAATGAAGAATTATATGAATCAGCATATTTAGCAAATAAGTATTCTAATACTTTAATGCCTATTTTAAATAACGTATCTTATATTGTTTATGTATTTGTTGCGGTAGCAGGTGGCTTATTTATTGAACTTGGTGTACCAAACGTATCCATTTCTGGTTTACCATTCTCTATCGCAGTAGTTGTACCATTCTTAGGAATGAGTAGACAATTCGCTGGTAATATTCAACAAATCTCACCTCAAATTAACTCTGTGGTACTAGGACTAGCTGGTGCAAAACGTGTATTTGAGCTCATGGATGAAGAAAGCGAAGATGATGAAGGATATGTTGAACTTGTTAATGCAAAGAGAGTTAATGGTGAAATTGTAGAATGTGAAGAAAAGACAGGTATCTGGGCTTGGAAACATCCTCATCATGATGGAACATTAACTTATACAGAATTAAAAGGTGATGTACGCTTTAATGGTGTAGATTTCGCTTATAATCCTGATAAACAAATTCTATATAATGTAACTTTATATGGTAAACCTGGACAAAAGATAGCATTCGTTGGTGCTACTGGTGCAGGTAAAACAACAATTACGAACTTAATTAACCGTTTCTATGATATTGCGGATGGTAAGATTCGCTATGATGGTATTAATATCAATAAGATTAAGAAGTCTTCATTAAGAAAATCTTTAGGTATTGTTTTACAAGATACAGTGTTATTTACAGGAACTGTTATGGAAAATATCCGTTATGGTCGATTAGATGCGACTGATGCTGAATGTATCGCGGCCGCAAAACTAGCAGGTGCAGATTCCTTTATTAAGCATTTACCAGATGGCTATAACACAATGCTAAATGGTGATGGTTCTAACTTATCACAAGGGCAATGTCAATTGCTTGCGATTGCTAGAGCTGCTGTAGCTGATCCTCCAGTAATGATTTTAGATGAAGCTACTTCTTCTATTGATACTCGTACTGAACAAATTGTTCAACAAGGTATGGATGCCTTAATGAATGGTAGAACAGTATTTGTTATTGCACATAGATTATCTACAGTTAAAAATTCAAACGTTATTCTTGTACTAGATCATGGTCATGTTATTGAAAGAGGGACACATGATGAGTTAATTGCTGCTAAAGGACAATATTATCAATTGTATACAGGAGCATTTGAACTTGAATAAATAAAATTCTGGGTGGTGGAAACATCACTCAGTTTTTTGTTTATAGTGAAAATATTCGTTGAAAGTATATAATGATTCTATGAAAAACAGAAATCAAACGATTGATCTATTAAGAGTAATAGGATTATTTCTAGTTATTGCGGCACATTGTTCCTTAGATGGACTATTTTTTGAGTTAAGACAATTTGATGTTGTATTACTTGTATTTTGTTCTGGAGCTTCTTTTGCTCTAAGTAGTAAAAATGAGCCTTATAAACAATATGTATGGAAAAGATTTAAACGATTAGTTTTACCGATATGGCTATTTTTATGCGTATTTTTACCAATACATTTTTATATAGGACAACCTGAATCATTAAAATATGTATTAAAAACGTTTTTATTTACAAATGGTGGATTGATGTTTGTATGGATTTTCAGGATTTTGTTTATTGCTAGTTTATGTAATCCATTTATTAAGAAGATGATTTGTAAAACAAAACATGTATTTTTACTAGGACTAATCTTGATATGTATTAATGATGGTCTACTCATTTTAGCTAAACAGCATTTAAGTTCTACCGTTCTACTTTTATATGAATTTATTGTTTCGTACACGATTAGCTATGGTGTGATATCAATGTATGGAATGCATGGTTTCTTTTTAGAAGAAAAAAAGAAAGTTATCATAGCTGCTTTATCATTAGCAATCTTTTTAGGACTATATGTTTATAGCCATGGTGCGTTATTATATGATGCAAAATACCCACCAACTTTATACTATGTATCCTATGGTATATTTTGGAGTATGTTTTTAAGTGTGATTGGTAATCGTATTCATTTAAATGAAAAAGGATATGGTATCATTAGGTGGATATCAATCAATAGTATGAATATCTATATGTGGCATATGATTTTCTATTACTTAATTAATGATGGAGTCGTTACTTTGGCAAATGGTATGCCACGATATATATTTATACTAACAGGTGCTGTAATTTGTACTTTAGTAGCACAAAAGAGTAAAGAATATTTGGAGAAAAAGAGATGGATGTAACAATAGTTATTCCTACATATAAAAGAAGTGACCGTATTTTAAGAGCTGTAAATAGTGCTTTAAAAGAAACGGTTCAAGATAAAGAAATTATCGTTGTGGATGATAATGGTAAAGGGACAATAGATCAAATTCAAACAGAGAATGAGTTGCATTCTTTAATTGCGAATAATCAAATCATTTATATCGTAAATGAAGTGAATGGTGGTGGTTCTTTCAGTAGAAACGAAGGTCTAAAGATTGCTAGAGGTAAATACATTACATTCTTAGATGATGACGATGAAATCGCTGAAGATAAATTACAAAAACAAATCAATAAATTAGAAGAATGTGGTGATGAATATAGTTGTTGCTACACGGGTTATCATAAAATCTTAGGGAATAATCATATCTATCAAAATGATGAAAAAGTAGAAGGATATGTATATCCATATGCTTTAGCTCGATCTATTTATGTTGGTTCGGGCTCTAATCTACTTGTTCGAACTAGTGTAGCAAGAGAAATAAATGGCTATGATATCTCTTTTAAAAGAAATCAAGATTTAGAGTTTATGGCTCGATTACTAAAGAACTATAAACTAGCATTTGTAGATGAAGATTTAATGACAATTCATTATGAAATTAGAGAAGTAAAAAGAAGTTATCAAGATATGGTGAATATTGATACATTCTTTCTTCAAAATTTTGAAGATGAAATGAAAACATTAGATGATAAATATCAAAAAGGGATACGAGATACATTTGCTTTAGAAAGATTTAGACATTCATTAAGTCAAAAAGAATGGAAAGATGGCGTACATAATTTAAAAGTAAATCATGTATCATTCTTTACGTTTATGCATTATATGTTTTATTTAGTGAATCGCGTAGTTAGGAAGAAATCATATGGATTTAAAGCGTTTAAAATTTAAAAGAGAAGATATTGTATTCTTTATTTGCTTTGTCTGTATTCTTTTTATTCAACTTTATAAGGCAAGACTAGGCATTGGATCAAATGATGAGCATTTCTATATCTCTTTAGGATATCGCTTCTATCAAGGTGATGCGTTGTTCTATGATGATTGGCATATAGCACAAATGATAGGATTCTTTATTACACCAATAGTTTATCTATTTAGACTTGTTCATGGTAGTAATGATGGTATTGTATTAGGGTTTAGACATGCATATATCCTATTTACATTATTTATAGGACTATGTATTTATTTGAAGTTTAGAAAAGAATATCGATATTATGCGGTAATTGCTTCAAGTATCTATATGTTATTTACTCCATTTCAAATTATGGCTTTATCCTATAACACAATGAGTGTTGGCTTTCTATTACTAGCACTTTTGTGTTATAAAAGACATCATTTGTTTAGACTCTTTATCTCAGGTATTTTATATGGATGTGCAGTGATTAATACACCATATTTAGCACTAGGATATGTATTTGTTCTATTTATGGTAGTTAAGCATAAAGAAATCTTAAATGTAAAAGAATGTATTATTTTTAGTTGTGGTATTGCTTTAACAGCGATTAGTTTTCTAGTATTTGTATTCTCCCGAACATCGTTAACAAATGTTTTAAGTAGTATTCAATACTTAGTAGATCCTTCTCATAGTACAAGTATTCCAAAATTATTTGCTATAAATGGATATCGGTTAGTACATGCATATGGGATAGCTTTTGTGCTATTTGTAGTGGAACTAGTTTATGCCTTTATTAATCGAAAAAAGTATAAAGAAAAGAAAGTATTAGAACTAACATATGTCATAACAACTATGATGACTGTTTATGCTGGAATCATTCATCCTACAGATATTGCGATGGGTGGATTTATATATATTCTTTTACCAATATATCTATGTGGTTTGATTCATTTACTACTAATACAAACAGATAGTTATTTGAAATTATGTTTTGGAGTATCCACATTTCATGCATTCTTATTATCAATCTCATCTAATGTAGGACCTAGATCGTATCTTGGACCATTAATTGTGGCAGTATTCATTACTGTATTTCTTGTGCAAAAAGAGAAACAATATCAACTATGGAATGGTATAACAATTACGTGTTTTATAGCTTTCTTACTATTCTATAAAGTGACAAGTGTATACAGTGGCTCAGGTAATTATGCTGTAAGAATAAATGATGGACCACTTAAGGGACTATATGATACTGAAGAAATAGTAAGTCATTATGAGAATACACTTGAAGATATGGAATATATTAATTCATTAGCTAAAGATTATATTCACTGTATTACTTATAGTACTTGGGAATATTTAGCGTCAGATAAAAAATGTGGCACAAATTCTACATACATTTATTTCTGGTATAAAGATCAATATGAACAAGCATGTGATACTTATGCAAGTAAGCATAGTGATAAGAAAGCTTGGATTTATTTAGATAATCAAAGTATGCCTTTTGGTATAACAGAAGATGATTCTTGGATGGAACAATTTACAAAAGTAAAAGAATTAAAAAACGGAGTATTATTTGAAAATTAGATATCCCATAATTTCACAAATAATTATTATAATTTTGCGATATTTGTTTGTTACATTATAAGTGCAGTAAGGATACTGCGCTAATAAGATAATAGAATTAATCTCCCATTGTTTGAAAGAAGCTCTCGTGTTGAGGGCTTTTTTCTTTGTGAGCATCTTTCTTGACATATACCCTAGAGGGGTATAATGTATGAGCGTGGAGGTGAAGAAAATGGAAAAATGTTGTTGCAATACAATGGAAAGTACAGGACATCATGCTCGTGATGAAGAGATGGTTAAAAACTTGAATACAAGATTAAATAAAATAGAAGGACAAGTTAGAGGACTAAAGAAAATGGTCGAAAATGGTGCTTATTGTCCAGATATTCTAATTCAAGTTTCTGCTGTAACTAGTGCTTTAAATAGTTTTAGCAAAGTATTATTAGAAGCTCATATTAAAGGATGTGTTACAGAAGATATCAAAAATGGTAGAAATGAAACAGTGGAAGAACTTGTGAATGTTCTTCAGAAGGTAATGAAATAATGGAACAATATATTGTGACAGGAATGACATGTGCCGCATGTCAAAATAGAGTGGAAAAAGCAGTATCCAAAGTTCCTGGTGTTACTTCATGCTCAGTAAGTTTATTGACAAATTCTATGGGTGTAGAAGGTAGTGCAAAAGAAAGTGATATTATTGCGGCTGTAGAAAAAGCAGGATATTCAGCAGTATCCAAAAATGGAAGTAATGAAAAAGTATCAGCTGAAGAAGATGCACTAGTCGATAGAGAAACACCAAAACTAAAGAAACGCTTATTATGGTCTATTATCTTCTTGATTGTATTAATGTATATCACAATGGGACATAATATGTGGGATTGGCCAGTACCTAATTTCTTAGCACACAATCATTTAGGACTAGCAATTATCCAAATGATACTAGCAATCATCGTAATGTTTATTAATCGAACATTCTTTATTAATGGATTTAGAACATTATTTGATCGTAATCCAAATATGGATACATTAATTGCTTTAGGATCTTCAGTATCATTTGGTTGGTCATTTTATATCTTAATGAAGATGACTTATCTTATCACACAAGGTACTAGCAATATGGATTTGATGGAGCTATATCATGATGAGTTATATTTTGAATCTGCCGCGATGATTCCTGCTTTAATCACTGTTGGAAAGATGTTAGAAGCGAAAGCTAAAGGAAAAACAACGGATGCATTAAAGAGTTTAATGAAGCTCGCTCCTAAAACAGCTGTAATCATTATAAATGGTGAAGAAAAACTTGTTCATATAGAAGAAGTACAAGTGGGCGATATATTCTTGGTGAAACCTGGAGAAAGTATTCCAGTTGATGGTGTAGTACTTGAAGGAGAAAGTGCCATTAATGAAAGTGCCTTAACGGGAGAAAGTATTCCTGTAGATAAAACAGTAGGTGATAATGTATCTGCCGCAACAATGAATACTTCTGGTTACTTAAAATGCAAAGCAACTAGAATTGGTAAAGATACTACATTATCTCAAATTATCCAGATGGTATCAGATGCTGCTGCGACAAAAGCGCCTATTGCTAAAATTGCAGATAGAGTATCCGGTGTATTTGTGCCAACAGTCATTACGATTGCGATATTAACAATCATAGGATGGTTAACAATTGGTAAAGAAACTTTAGCGTTTGCCTTAGCTAGAGGAATATCTGTTTTAGTTATTTCATGTCCATGTGCTTTAGGACTAGCGACTCCTGTAGCAATTATGGTTGGTAATGGAATAGGTGCTAAACATGGTATTTTATTTAAAACAAGTGAAACACTAGAAGAAACAGGTAAAGTGCAAATGATTGCTTTAGATAAAACGGGAACGATTACTTCTGGTAAACCAACAGTAACAGATATTGTGGTAAATCACATAACAGAAAAAGAACTATTACAAAAAGCATATTCTTTAGAAAAGAACTCTGAGCATCCTTTAGCTAAAGCAATTATTGAAAAAGCTGAAGCAATGAGACTAACTACTAGTAATGTAGAAGAGTTTAAGGTACTTACAGGTAATGGACTTGTCGCAAAAATTGACGAGGAATATATCTATGGTGGTAATCATACATATATTTCTTCTCATATTACGATTCCTAAAGAAATAGACGAACAAGCATCAGTTTTAGCATCAAACGGTAAAACACCATTATATTTTTCTAACGAGTATGAATTACTAGGTATGATTGCGGTTGCGGATGTAATTAAAGAAGATTCTACAATTGCGATACAAGAATTGCATGAGATGGGTATAGAAACCATTATGTTAACAGGTGATAACGAGGCTACAGCACATGCGATTGGTAAACAAGTTGGTGTAAAACATGTAGTAGCTGGAGTACTTCCTGATGGTAAAGAAAGTATTGTAAAGAAACTACAACAATATGGAAAAGTGGCTATGGTTGGCGATGGTATCAATGATGCGCCTGCCTTAACTCGTGCAGATATTGGTATAGCAATTGGAGCAGGAACAGATGTAGCGATTGATTCGGCTGATGTTGTATTAAGAAATAGTAAATTGAGTGATGTTGTTAAAGCAGTTCGCTTAAGTAGAGCAACATTAACAAATATCTATGAAAACTTATTCTGGGCATTTATCTATAATTTAATTTGTATTCCACTAGCTATGGGATTAACTTCATATAAGATGAATCCGATGATTGGAGCTGCTGCGATGAGTTTATCTAGCTTTACAGTATGCATGAATGCATTAAGGTTAAATCTAGTAAAATTAGATAAAAAGAATAAGAAACAAGCAAAACACGTATATTTACCAGAGGATTTATTTGCACAAAAAGAAATGCAAACAGTAATACATATTGAAGGAATGATGTGCGAACATTGTGAAAAGAAAGTACAAAAAGCACTAGAATCTTTGTCAAATGTTGACGTGAAGAAAGTAAGTCATACAGAAGGTATTGCAGTAATTATGTCAAATGCGAAAGTCAGTGAAGATGAAATTAAAAAGGTCATTGAAGCTGAAGATTATAAAGTTTTATCTATCAATGAAGGAGGAAATAAAAAGATGGAAAAGACAATGAAAATTGAAGGAATGATGTGTGGACATTGCGCAGCTACAGTAAAGAAGGCGCTAGAAAGTGTTGATGGAGTAGCAAGTGCAGAAGTAAGCAATGAAAAAGGTGAAGCAGTAGTTACATTAAACAAAGAAGTTTCAAATGAAACACTAAAATCTGCTGTAGAAGCTAAAGATTATAAAGTTACAGACATTCAATAAAAAGCGTGAAGCCTCTAAATTAAAGTTAGGGGCTTTATTTTATGTTGTTTAGTAGTTCGGCAATAATTCCAAATAAGAAAGCTTATACAGATATGTCATTTTATTCCTAAGAATTAGAAGAAAATGATTTATTATTAGATAATTTTGGAAACTTGGAATTCTCTTTCCATATTTTTAACAATGATACATGGGCTACGATTGCTGACTTGTCAACAATTACGATTACTAGTAAATAATTAGGTGGATAAAATGAAAAAGCAAACAAATATTACGGAATGAGTAGGTGGAATTCTTTACCTACTTTTTATATACTTTAGCTATGAATATTGCATTAATTACAGGTGCTAGTAGTGGCATTGGAAAAGAATTTGTAAAGCAATTAGCAAGTAATCAAGAAATAGATGAATTTTGGCTTATTGCTAGAAGAAAAGAGAAAATGTTAGAGCTACAAGAATGCACATCGAAAAAGATAGTTCCATTATCTTTAGATTTAAGTTTAGATGAAAGCTATAAAGAAATAGAATCTAGACTTAAACAATATAAGCCAAACATATCTTATTTAATCTGTGCGGCAGGATTAGGGAAAGTTGGAGCAATCAAAGATAATTCTTTTGATGATATCCAAAACATGTTAAAAATTAATGTAGAATCAAGCGTTAAAGTGACACGATTAGCATTAGATTATATGCATGAAGATAGTCATATATTAGAAATAGGATCAATCGCTGGTTTTCAACCTATGCCATATTTTGGTATTTATGGAGCGAGTAAAGCATTCTTACAAAGTTATACGAAAAGTTTACATGAAGAATTAAAACATACAGGAATAAAAGTAACTTTAGTATGTCCATATTGGGTAAAAGATACGGAATTTATTTCTAAAGCTAAGGTGAAAGGTGTTAGATATAGTCACTATCCTCTAGCGACAACTAAAGATAAAGTTGTGAAAAAAGCGTTACGAGCTAGTGAAAAGAATCGTATTGTATGTACTCCAGATGCTGTGTCTTCTATAGATAGAGTCTTTAGTAAAGTGCTTCCGAACTGTTTATATGTCAAAATAATGAATTTTGTATCAAAAATGTAAAAATTTTACTTGCTTTATTTGAAACCTAAGGATACAATAATAAAGCATTGCGACATAGCCAAGCGGTAAGGCAAGGGACTTTGACTCCCTCATTCGTGTGTTCGATCCACACTGTCGCAGCCATTTAGAGAATAAGCCCTGTAGTAATACAGGGTTTTTATGTGTTTTATTAAATTGTTGATGATATATAATTAGGTTAACAAGAGGTGATTAAACGATGAGAAGAGAACATAGGGGATATGGACCTAGAAATCCAAGAAGGCGTCCACATCCAATGTATGAACCTAGACCTAGAAGATATAGAAGACGTAGAAGACATGGATGTTATATTGCAACATGTGTATATGGATCGTATAATTGCCCAGAAGTATGGGTACTTAGAAGATATCGTGATAATGTACTTGAACAAAGTGTTTTAGGTAGAATGTTTGTTAGTGTATATTATGCAATTAGTCCAACAGTTGTAAAGCTATTTGGAAATAGCAGATGGTTTAAGAATATTTGGCTAAAATTCTTGGACAACAAAGTTGAAAAACTAAAACAAGAAGGTTATAGCGATACAGAATATTATGGAAACTAAATAAAAGAGTGAAGCTTGTGTAAAACTTCACTCTTTTTGTATCAGCAATATTTCTACCTTTGATAATTTAATTTGTCGAAGCGTAATTTGCAGCGTTTTCTCCTGCGATTTTTCCGGACGTTAGACACCAACCGTGGTCGATTCCACCATAATCAATATATCCAGTTTCTTCACTAAGCAATACACCCATTGAATCAGTTCCTGCAGCGTATAATCCAGGAATGATTTCGCCATTAGTATCTAATACTTCAATGTTTTCGTTAACATTCAATCCGCCACAAGTACTGTAACAATATCCTGTGCCTTTAATTGCATAATATTTTGTTCCACTAACAGTTTTTAAGTTTTCTGGATCCTTATTGAATTCAGGATCATTGCCATCTTGTGCATATTGGTTATAATTTTCAACAGTTTTCACTAGATTAGATGCGTTAATTTTCTCGCTTAATTCTTCTAAAGAATCTGCTTCAACGATAATGCCCATCTCTTTTCCGATTGAAATGATATCATCTATGTCTGTTATAGGATCATTGGCTTGAAGAATATATTTAGCGGTTTCTTCTGGAATTTCGATAGATGGATCCATCATTGCACTAATTGACATAGAATCATCTTGTACATTTAGCATTGTATATACTTCACTCAAACCATTTTCTTTGATGTTGCTGATATATTCATCACTAACAATGGACCAGAAATAATCTCCTGCTTTATATGCATTTTCAGTGATATCTTCTGTTCGATCAGCTTGACAGAATCGTTGTCCTGTTTCATCAACATGTAATACATCAGTACTATCAACAATTGCATCTAATGTTTTTTGATGACTTGGTATGATTGTTGAATCTTTTAAATCAACTGTTGTTCTAGCAGCGTGTGCGATACCAGCGGTACCAATGTTATATGTATCAGCGTTTAGATTATCAATTGCATATTTTAACATTGTGCCATTATTTTGATACATTCCATAAAGATTCATGGTATTTCCTGTATATTGTTTTGTCATTTCAAAACTACCACCAAATCCGCCTGTAGCTAAAATGACTGACTTTGCATGAATTTCATAAGTTGTTCCATCAGCTCCTTTAGCTTCAATGCCCGTTACTTTGCCATTTTCACTTAAAATCGTTTCAGCTTTTACTTCTAGTAAATATTGATTTTTATCATTTAACGAACAAGCTTTATCTAACGCGTTTATATATTGCTCTGTAATTGTATTTTGCGTAGTGTTATAGGCGGAATATAAAACATATGGGTAGGTCATAAAGTTAGAAACAGGGTTAAAACTAAATCCATAATCATCAATTAACCAATCTAAAGTGGAGCCTGATTGATTGATCATCAAATCGATACATTCTTCTTTAGCGTCGCCATTTGTATCTTGAATCCATTGCTCTTTAAATGCTTCAGTATCAATAGGGTAATTTTCTGTTTCACTAGTAGGTTGAATCGAAGAATTTGTTGGATTGATCGCCATTGGACCACCAATTGTTGCGGAAGTTCCTCCAACTTTAGCGGCAGCTTCTACACCAATAACATTAGCACCTGATTCGGTAGCACTTAAAAAAGCAGAAACACCTGTGCCACCTAGTCCAACAACAATAACATCATAATCTTCTAATACTATAGTATCTGTTTTATAAGTGATTGATGTATACCATTCACTACTATCTCCACCAGCTTCATTTATAGCATTAACTACAGCAGTTTTTATACCACCAGAAGAAGCAGTAGCACCTGTAATAGAATCTACAGCTAAGCTCTGATTTTCTTTAATTCTAGGAATTAAATTATCGATAGCTGTTTGTATAATTTCTTGTGTTTCTCCACCGATATTTGTTACTTCAATATCATCAATGGAATTTTCACTTAATGTAACAGTTACTTCAAATGGTCTAGAGTAGTTATTTCCATAAACTGTTTCAGTATATGTACCAGGAGTTAATGTGGCTTTTTCGTTTACTTCTATTCCGGAAATTTGATTTATAATATCTTTCCATGCATTTTGAATAGCTGTACTAGTGACGGTTGCCCCAGAAACAGAATCAATCGTACATGATGAAATTTCATCGCCTGTTTTAACACCTAGTTCTCCATTATTGAAAGAGTCGATTACAACACTTCCTTTTCCTTCTGTTTCATCTTTTCCTTCAGCAACAAGAGATACGATTTTTGAACCATCTACTGTAACTGTTAATGTGACATCACCGCCAAATCCTTTCGAACTAGCAGTGTACTCGACTGTAGCGTTTTCAGATTGAGAACATCCTTGCAAGAGAGTGATACTCAAAAATGCTACCAAACTAAATGATATAAATTTTTTCATAATCCTCCAGCGGTAAATAAAAGTATACCGTAATTTTATATTTACAACCTTTATAAACATAAGTCAATGCGTGCGATAAGAAATATGTATTTTTCTTTTTACTAAGTTGCGTTACAATTCATTAAAATAGGAGTGCTTTTCAAATGAAAAATAAAAAAAATCCTCTTGAGGAAACAGATATTATTCATATTACATTATCTCTATTACCGCTATTAAAAAGGAAAATAGTATATCCTTATAAAATTAATCTTCCTGAAGATATTACTAGTGGACAATTACAAGTTCTATTTGTTCTTTCTTCAGAAGGTGAGACTCGTATGCAAGATCTTGCAGGTTATTTAGGGATAAATAAGCAACAACTTAATCATTTAACAAAATCACTTGAAGAAGCTGGCTATGTATCAAGAAAAACAGATGAGTCTAATCGAAATATCGTTAGAGCTTCTTTGACAAAAAAAGGGCATAAAACTATGGACATCATAGACGATAACTTAGTGGAACTTTTATCTTCTTCTTTTGATTGCTTTACAGAAGAAGAAAAGAAAGATTTCACAATGAAACTGCGAGATGTTAAGAATTATTTGATGAGAATGTAAATTAAATAGACCTAACTCTATCTAAGAGCTAGGCCTATTTAATTGTTAATTATTATATGTTTTTATTTGTCTAATATTTCCATGCCAATAGCACGTTGTACTGTATCTAGTTTTTCT